>NZ_JAXOJX010000026.1:0-95662 GCF_034427735.1 Azohydromonas lata | reverse complement strand
CTTGCACCCGTAGCACCCGTGGTGCTTGATTGAGCAGCGTGCCCGTCACCGTTACGTTTTCCCCGGACAGCAGTGCGCGAAGGCGGGGATGACGAAGGAGGAGGCGCCTGGTCCGCCTACCCCGCCATCCGCACCCAGCCCCTGTCCTCCACCACCACGCCGTCGGCCACCAGCCGGTCCACCGTCTCGCGGGCGAAGCCCAGGGCGTCCCCGGCATGGCTGCCCGCATGCGCGTCCACGGCGTGCCGCAGCACGGGCGTTTGCACGATCCAGCGCTGCAGCGCCTCGCGCGGCTGGGCGCGGTGCTCCAGCAGGTGGTAGGTGACCAGCGCCCGCGTGGCGTACTGGTGGTGTTTCAGCGGCGCGGCCCTGAAGGCCTCCAGCCGCCGCCGCGAGGCGGCCAGCGCCGCGGGCACGCCGGTGAACGCGTCGCCATGGCCGGGCAGGACGAGCCGGGGCCGCAAACCTTCGATCAGGTCCAGCGCCCGCTGCGCCTCGTCGAAACCGGCCTCGCCCACCAGCTCCGGGAAGATGATCGCCAGCCGCTGCTCCCACAGCGCGTCGCCGCTGATGAGCGTGCGGCTCGAAGGCTCGAACAGCACCACGGCGTGCGGGTCGTGGCCGGGGGTGGCATGAATCTCCCAGTCGCGCCGGCCCAGCCGCACGGTGTCGCCGGGCCGCAGGAAGCCGTGGACCTCGAACGGCTCGAACTGCTGGTCCATGGCGTGGAAGCCCAGGCCCTGCGCGTCCCAGGGCTGGACATGCGGCGCGTAGCCCGCGGGCACGGCCAGCCGGGCCTGCGGCCAGCGGCGCAGCAGCGCGGCGTTGCCGCCGCAGTGGTCCGAGTGCAGGTGGGTGTTGTAGAGGCGCGCGAGCGGCTGCCCGGCCAGCGCGTGCTCCAGCAGCGCCAGCGTCTGCGTGCCGTGGGTGACGTAGCCGCTGTCCACCACCGCCGCGCCGGTCTCGCCGCCGCCGGCAAACACCACGTTGTTGGCCGAGAGCCAGCCGCGCACCAGCAGTTGGGCACCCAGGGCGCGCAGCGTGTCCGCGGGAGCGCTTGGAACGTCGGGATCGGCGGGCATGCGGCGGTACTTCTCAGCGGGTGGGACGAAGGCGGCGCGAGCATAGCCGCGGGCCGCGGCCGTCCGCGCCACGGGGGCATGCCCGCTGCCTACCATGCGCCGCGCCGGCGGCTGGCGCCGGACGAGCATCACCCCCCGCAGCAGGAGACAAGACACATGGCACGCATTGGATTCATCGGCGCTTCCGGCCTCATGGGCCACGGCATGGCCAAAAACCTGCTCGCGCACGGCCACGGGCTGCGCCTGGCCGTGCACCGCAACCGCGAGCGCGTGGCCGACTTGCTGGAGGCCGGCGCCGTCGCGGTGGACAACGCCGCGGCCGTCGCCCAGGGCAGCGAGATCGTCTTCGTCTGCGTCACCGGATCGCCGCAGGTCGAAGCGGTGGTGCTGGGCGAGGGCGGCCTGCTGGCCGGCGCCGCGCCCGGCCTCCTGATCGTGGACTGCTCCACCAGCGAGCCCGGCTCCACGGCCCGACTGCGCGAGCGCTGCGCCGCGGACGGCGTGGCGTTCATAGACGCGCCGCTGGCGCGCACGCCGGCGGAGGCCGAGGCCGGGCGGCTCAACGTCATGGTCGGCGCCGAGCCGGCCGCGTTCGCCCGCCTGGAGCCCGTGCTGCGCTGCTTCGCCGAGAACGTGTTCCACGTCGGCGTGCCCGGCGCCGGGCACACGGTGAAGCTGCTCAACAACTTCATAGGTCAGGCCATCTGCACCGCCACGGCCGAGGCGTTCGCGGTCGGCCAGCGCTCGGGGGTGGACCTGAAGAAGCTCGTGGAGCTGCTGTCGGCCGGCCCGGTGAATTCCGGCCTCTTCCAGGCCATGGCCAAGTCGCTCACGGGCGACCTGGCGGGCATCCGGTTCGGCCTGGACAACGCGCGCAAGGACTTGCGCTACTACACCCACCTGGCCGAGGAGCTGGCCGTGCCCAGCGTGATGGGCGAGGCGGTGCACCAGTCGCTCACGCTGGCCAGCGCGCTGGGGCATGGCGACAAGTTCGTGCCCTCGCTGGTGGAGGCGCAGGAGCAGCTCAGCGGCGCGCGCATCGTGCCGCGCTGAGCGCAGGGGCCGGGTGTAGGGGCCAGGGCAGGCGAAGGGGCAGGGACACGGCGCTTGCGGCGCTCCGGTGTTTTTCTTGATGTCGCGCAAGCCGCGGGGCTCAACAGCGCCCGTTTCGAGCCGATGAGCGGGCTGGGTGCGGCCCCGCCGAGGGAGGCCGGAGGCCGTGCCCCGCCAAGAATTACCCGGGGGATGTTTGCCCATGCTGTCCAAGAAGTCGTCGTTCCCGCTGCTGGCGCTGGCCGCCGCAGCCGCCCTGACCCTGCAGGCCGCGCCCGCCGCGGCCCACCAGCGTCCCGGCGTCACCCCCGCGGCTGCCGCTGCCGCCGCCGCCGCGGCTGACGTGACCGACCGCCTCATCGTCAAGTACAGCAGCGCCGTCGACGCGGCCGCCCCCCCGGCCGCCGCGCAAAACCGCGCCAATGCCGTGCTGCAGACCCACGGCCGCAAGCTGGGCTACCTGCGCCGCACGGCCGGCGGTGCCCATGTCTTCAAGCTGGACCGCGCCGTCTCCGTGGCCGAGCTGCGCCAGATCGCCCAGGAGCTGCGCAACGGCGACGCCGACGTCGAGTACGCCGAGCCGGACCTGCGCATGCAGCCCCAGTTCACGCCCAACGACGCGAGCTACGGCGCGCAGTGGGACTTCTTCGAAGCCACCGCCGGGCTGAACCTGCCGACGGCCTGGGACAAGTCCACCGGCGACGGCGTGGTGGTGGGCGTGATCGACACCGGCGTGCGCCCGCATGCCGACCTGGCCGCCAACCTGCTGCCGGGCTATGACTTCATCGCCGACGCCACGCTGGTGTCCAACGACGGCGACGGCCGCGACGCCGACCCCGCCGACCCCGGCGACTGGACCACCGCCGGCCTGTGCTACAGCGGCTCGGCCGCCAGCAACAGCAGCTGGCACGGCACGCACGTGGCCGGGACCATCGCCGCGCAGACCAACAACGGCGTGGGCGTGGCAGGCGTGGCCTTCAACGCCAAGGTGCTGCCGGTGCGCGCGCTGGGCCGCTGCGGCGGCTACACCTCCGACATCGCCGACGCCATGGTGTGGGCCGCGGGCGGCGCCGTGTACGGCGCGCCCGTGAATCCCAACCCGGTGCGGGTGCTCAACCTGTCGCTGGGCGGCACGGGGGCCTGTCCGACCACCTACCAGAACGCCATCAACACGGTGCGCGCACGCGGCACGGTGGTGGTGGTGGCCGCGGGCAATGCCAACACCGACGCCATCAACACCGCGCCGGCCAACTGCGCGGGCGTGGTCACGGTCGCGGCCGTGAGCCGCGCGGGCGGCAAGGCGTCCTACTCCAACTACGGCAGCGTGGTGGACCTGGCCGCGCCAGGCGGCGACAGCGGCGCGGGCATCCTGTCCACGCTCAACAGCGGCACCACGGTGCCGGGCGCGGACAGCTACGCCTCGTACATGGGCACCTCCATGGCCACGCCCCACGTGGCCGGCGTGGCGGCGCTCATGCTCTCGCGCAACCCGCAGCTCACGCCGGACGACGTGGAGACGCGGCTGAAGGCCTCCGTGCGCCTCTTCCCGGCCACCTGCAGCGGCTGCGGCACGGGCCTGCTGGACGCCAACGCCGCGGTGGACGCCGCGGGCACGCCCGTCGCCGTGACCGTCACCACGCTCACCGAGGTGGAGCCCAACGACACGACGGGCAGCGCGCAGTCCCTGGGCACGCTGCCCGTGCGCGTGAACGGCAGCATCGCCAAGGCCAGCGACAAGGACCACTACCGCGTGGTGATTCCGGCCGGCGGCAGCGTCACCGCCACGCTCACGCCCAACGCCAGCTCCAACTACGACCTGTACCTGCTCAGCAGCACCGGCACGCAGCTGCGCGCCAGCACCCTGACCGGCGCGACGGCGGACCAGTTGACGTACACCAACACCGGCAGCACCGAGCTGACCGTCGTCCTCCAGGTGCGCCGCGCCAGCGGCCTCACGGGCAGCGGCGGCACGTACAGCCTGGCGGTGAGCGGGAATTGAATTCGAATCGGTTGAAACAGAAGATTCAATTATTTTTGAAGGGCGTCCGCGGGAGCGGACGCCTTTTTTGTTTTTCGGTGGTGATTTCTTGGCATTTTGGGCTGTCGTTTCCAATCAGGTATTTGCCGTTGGCCGACAGCTTTTTCGCTACGCCACTTGCTTCGTCATTCCCGCCTTCGCGAGAATGACGAAGCGGGGTGCGCGGCGCCTTTGCCGACGTGATGCCGAAATGTGTTGTATTTATTATTGAATATACGCAGCGTGGTTTTTTATAATTGAATTGGCAATTACTGTATAAATGCATCGTGCCACTTGCTGGAGTAATGAATTGATTATTTCAATCAATATTTTCTGGTATTTGCTCGATGCCTCTCCAGCAATCCATTGGCCCACCTGGCCCTTCCTCATTCGCCTGCGGGGTGCCCAGCCCGGCGATTGACCGGAGGGCGGCGCGGGCCTTCACTGGCTGCCTACGATGCCGCCCCCCGCGCCCGGCCCTCCGGGCGGCCCGCCCCCATCGTTGGGCAGGTGCTCACCGCAGCCGCGCGGACGGTTCACAGCGTGCCGGCGCTGCCGCCGGCGTCCCTTCGTCTTCCCCCTGGCGCCCATGTCCAAGAAGTTTTCGCTCCCCGTTCTGTCCCTGGCCGCCGCGCTTGCCGGCCTGCACGCGGCGCCGGCCGCGGCGCTGGAGCGCGATGCCGCGCCGGCCGCTTCCGGCGCCCCCATGTCCGCAGCCGCGTCCGCGGCGCTCACCGACCGCCTCATCGTCAAGTACCGCAGCGCCGAGCGCGCCGCCGCGCCCTCGGCCGCGTCGCAACTGCGCGCCTCGGCCATGACGCAGCGCCACGGCGTGAAGCTCTCGCACCTGCGGCGCCTGGCCAACGGCGCGCACGTCTTCAAGCTGGACCGGCCGATGAGCGGGGCGGAGCTGCGCCAGGTGGCCGACGACCTGCGCAACGGCGACGCCGACGTGGAGTACGCCGAGCCGGACGCGCTGATGCAGCCCCAGTTCACCCCCGACGACGCGCGCTGGAGCGCGCAATGGCCGCTGCACGACGCCACGGCCGGGCTGCGCGCCCCCACGGCCTGGGAGAAGTCCACCGGCGCGGGCGTGGTGGTGGCGGTGGTGGACACGGGCGTGCGTCCGCACCCGGACCTGCTCGCCAACCTGCTGCCCGGGCGCGACTTCATCACCGACAACACCGTCGCCCGCGACGGCGACGGCCGCGACGCCGACCCCACCGACCCCGGCGACTGGACCACCGCCGGTGCCTGCTACTACGGCTGGACCGCCACCAAGAGCACCTGGCACGGCACGCACGTGGCCGGCATCGTCGCGGCGGTGGCCAACAACGGCGTGGGCGTGGCGGGCGTGGCCTTCGGCGCCAAGGTGCTGCCGGTGCGCGTGCTTGGGCGCTGCGGCGGCTACACCTCCGACATCGCCGACGGGCTGTTTTGGGCCGCGGGCGGCAGCGTCGCCGGGCAGCCGGACAACCCCACGCCGGCGCGCGTGGTCAACCTGTCGTTGGGCGGCGCGGGCGCCTGCAGCGTGACCTACCAGAACGCCATTGCCGGCGCGCGCGCGCTGGGCGCCGTGGTGGTGGTGGCCGCGGGCAACGGCGCGATGGACGTGGCCAATTCGCAGCCCGCCAACTGCCCCGGCGTGGTCGCGGTGGCGGCGGTCAAGCGCAGCGGGGGGCGGGCGTCCTACTCCAACTACGGCGCAGGCGTGGCGCTGGCCGCGCCGGGCGGGGACAGCGACTATCCCGTGCTCTCCACGCTCAACGCCGGCACCACCACGCCGGGCGCGGACAGCTACGGCGGCCTGCGCGGCACGTCCATGGCGGCGCCGCACGTCTCCGGCGTGGCGGCGCTCATGCTGTCGCGCAACCCCGGCCTCACGCCGGACGAGGTGGCGACGCGATTGAAGAACGCCGCGCGCCCCTTCCCGGCGGCGTGCAGCGGCTGCGGCGCGGGGCTGCTGGACGCCAATGCGGCGGTGGACGCCGCCGGCGGCGGCACGGCCTCGGTGCCGGACGTGGCCGACGTCGCCGACACCGAGCCCAACGACAACATCGCCCAGGCGCAGAGGCTTGCCACGCTGCCCGCGCTGGTGCGCGGCACGCTGCGCAGCGCAAGCGACCTGGACCTCTTCGGCGTGAGCCTGGCGGCGGGCCAGGCGCTAACGGCGCGCCTGACGCCCAACGCGGAGTCGAACTACGACCTCATCGCCGTGGACGCCTCCGGCGCCCGGCTGGCCGCCAGCACGCTCACCGGCTCGCAAACCGACACCGTGACGGTGCGCAACAACGGCACCGCCGCCATGGCCGTGTACCTGCGCGTGCGCTGGATCAGCGGCACGACGGGCGACGCGGGGACGTACCGGCTGGCGGTGGAAGTGAATTGAGGGCGGGCGGGGGTCACTTCACCGGAATCGGCGTGCCCCCATCCACCGCCACCACCGTGACGCTGTTCTGCGGCGAGCCTTCGATCACTCGCTCCGAGTAGGTGAGATAGACCAGCGCGTTGCGCTTGGGGTCCACCATGCGCACCACGCGCAGCCGCTTGAACACCAGCGAGATGCGCTCGCTGAACATCTCCTCCTGCTTGGGCAGCGGCTTGCCGCCGGGGAAGCTGATGGGCCCCACCTGGCGGCAGGCGATGGAGGCGTCGGACTTGTCCTCGGCCACGCCCAGCGCGCCCTTGATGCCGCCGGTCTTGGCGCGCGAGACGTAGCAGGTCACGCCCGCCACCTTGGGGTCGTCGTAGGCCTCGACCACGATCTTGTGGTCCGGGCCGATGAGCTTGAAAACCGTGTCCACCTCGCCGATGGGCTCGGCATGGACCGTGGCAGCAGTGGCCGTCAGCAGCAGGGGCAGGAGCAGGCGCTGGATCTTGGGCATGGGGTCTCTCCCGGTGTTGGTGTGGTGGCCGCGGCGCCGGGGGCGCCCGCGGCGGGGAAGGGCTGGGCCGATTGTCACCAGCGCCGGGCGGGCCCGACGCATCGGGTACAAGGGCGCCGTGCGCCGGCCGCGCCGCCCCTGCAAGCGGGCTTCCCGCCGACGGCCGCGGTCCGCGCAGCGCAAGAAGGCATTCCCATGAGCGACGAAAACCAGATCTACCTTCCCGACTCCTTCCTGAACCTGTACCGCGACGCCCGCCAGCGCCTCACGGCCCCGCTGGCCGACATACGCGCGCGCTACGAGCTGTGCGAGGACCTGGCGCAGCAGCTGGAGGAGCACGCGCGCGGCCGCAGCATCCACGCCCACGGCTCCGAGGTGGACTTGCTGCTGCGCTACCACGCCGGCCTGGCCGACCCCGAAGCCGGCTTCAGCGCCGCCGAGGCGGTGTGGGTCATCAAGCGGCTGTCGGAGCTGCTGGGCTGGGAATGCCCGGCGCTGCCGGGGGACGAGGCGCCGGCCGCCTGAGGCGCACAAGCGAGGCGTACAGGCCGCGCAGCGGCCTTCACCGCGGCGTCTTCCACCCGCCCGCATCCGCCGAGCCGCCGCGCAGGAGTTGCTCGTAGCTCGAAATCACCTGCGCCCCGAACAGCAGCACGGTGGCGGCGATTTCCAGGCTCAGCAGCACCACGATGGCCGTGGCCAGCGACCCGTAGACCACGTTCACCTTGGACAGCGTGGCGAAGTACCACACCAGCACGTGGCGGCTCACCTCCCAGCACACGGCCGCCGTCACGGCGCCTATGAGCGCGTGGCGCCACTTCAGCCGGCCCACCGGCATGACCATGTAGATGGCGCTGAGCACCAGCACCTCACCGCCAAAGCCCAGCAGGTACAGCAGCACGGCCGAGAGCCGGTCCAATGAAAAGTCGTGGTCGAAAAGCTGCACCGTGTCCGAGCCCAGCGTCTGCAGGGCGCCGGCCACCAGCGTGATCAGCAGCAAGCCGAAGCCCAGCGCCAGGATGCAGCCGTAAGGCAGCAGGGCCGACACCAGGAAGTGCCGCCGCCGTATCGCCACCCGGTGGAAGAAGATCACCGACATGGCGTTCTCCAGCACCGTGAAGGCCAGCGAGCTGAAGAACAGCATGGCCGCCATCAGGAAGACGCTCACCGTGTCGCGGTTGGCCAGGAAGGTGTCCAGCTCCGCCACCAGCGGCTGCGACTGCCCCGGCAGCAGCCAGGCCAGGTAGCGCGAGATGGTGGCAAGCAGCTCCCGCGCGTCCACCAGGTGCGACAGCGCGATCACGCTCAGGATGAGCAGCGGCACCAGCGACAGCAGCGCGTAGTAGGCGAGCGCGCCCGCCAGCAGCAGGCCCTGGTTCTTGCGGAAGGCGCGCAGGCACCCGGCCAGGAAGCGGCCCGGGTGGCGCAGCAGCTCGGTGGCGGCACGCGACATGCGCGTGCCTGGAGCAGGGAACGGGCCCGGGGCAGGGCGGGGGTCAACCCGCCGCGGGCCAGGTGGGGAAAGTCAGTGCGCCAGGTCTTGCGGGCCGGCGGGGGTGTCGTCGATGTCGCGGGGGCCCAGGGCGGCGCTGCGGATCACGGATTGCGCCTCCAGGAAGGCGCGCGTCTCGGCCACGGGGTTGCGCCGCGCCTGCGCGTCCTCGCCCGGGGGCACGTGGTTGCACAGGCGGGCATGCCCCATGCCTTCGAGCAGGCAGCGGCCGGTGGCGCGGTCCCACAGCCAATAAAAGCCTTCGAGCATGGTCACGATCTGCAGCGGCGTGGCCGTCACCAGCGTGTGACGGTAGCCGTCGGTGTCGTAGAGGGACCTGGTCACGTCGAGCTGGAGCTTCTTCATGGCGGAATACAACGGGTACTGCGGAGGCGGCGGGTGGCGCGGCGCCGGAGCGGTCCGGCGATGCGCAAGCATGAGGCTGGCCGCCCGCGGGGCATGGGCGGAAAAGCGCGGTGCGGTGCGGGCAGTTTGGTGCTTCCCCGGGCTTTCCCCGTACCGAGCATGATGGAGCGCGTGAACAAAACCACGATCCCCTCCGACCCCGCCGCGGCCGAGCGCCTGGCCGCGCTGGTGCGCATGAAGCGCATCGCCCTGGGGCTGCTCGGCGCTGCGGCCGTGCTCTACGCGCTGGCTACCATGCTTGGGCGCAGCCACCCGGGCTGGCATTACCTGGCGGCCTTCGCCGAGGCGGCCATGGTGGGCGCGGTGGCGGACTGGTTCGCGGTGGTGGCGCTGTTCCGCCATCCGCTGGGCCTGCGCATTCCGCACACGGCCATCATCCCCACCAACAAGGCGCGCATAGGCCGCAACCTGGCCAACTTCATCTGCAACAACTTCCTGGGCACGCCGCAGGTGCTGGCCAAGCTGCAGGAGTTCGACGCGGGCACGCGGCTGGCGCACTGGCTGGCCGAGCCGCGCCACGCCGAGCAGATGGCGCAGCACCTTTCGGCCGCGGCGCGCTACCTGCTCTCCACGCTGGACGACGAGCGCGTGCGCCACTTCCTGCGCAGCTCGGTGGTGGCGCGGCTGGAGAAGGTGGACGTCTCCTCCCTGGCCGGCGAGCTGCTGGCGCTGCTCACGGCCGACCGCCGCCACCAGGCGCTGCTGGACGAGCTGCTGCAGCAGCTTGCCGGGCTGCTGGAGGACGAGGGCGTGCAGGAGCGCATGGCCGAGGTGGTGGCCTCGGAGCTGCGCGTGCTCAAGCTGGTTGGGCTGGACGCCGTGGCCGGGCGGCTGGCCACGCGCAAGCTGATCTCGGCGCTGGGGAACCTGATGGCCGACATGGGCAGCGACCCCGACCACCCGCTGCGGCTGCGCTTCGACGACTTCATGGTCCGCAGCATCGAGCGGCTGCGCGACGACCCCGCGCTGCGCGAGCGCGGGCGCGAGCTGCAAAGCGAGTGGCTGCGCCACCCGGCGCTGGCGCAGTACCTGCACGGCCTGTGGGACCAGTTGCTGCAGTGGTTGCAGGCGGACCTGCAGCGCTCCGAATCCAGCCTGCGCCAGCGCGTGGCGCAGGGCGCGCAGGGCCTGGGCAAGCGGCTGCTGGAGGATGCGGCCATGCGCGAGTGGATCAACGCGCAGCTCATGCAGGCCGCGCCCGCGTGGATAGAGCGCTACCGCGAGGACATACGCGGCTACATCGTGGCCCGCGTGGACGCCTGGCCGACCGAAGAGCTGACGACGGAGCTGGAGCGCAACATCGGCCGCGACCTGCAGTTCGTCCGCATCAACGGCACGCTGGTGGGCGGGCTCATTGGGCTGCTGATTCATGCGGTGACGGTGGCGCTGAGGGGGTAGCGACAACCGGACACGGCAAAAGAACACGGCAAAAGAAAACGGCGGCTCATGGAGCCGCCGTTTTCCTTGGGAACCGATGGCGGCCGCTTCATGCGGGCCGCCATCACTCAGCCTCAGCGGTAGTACACCTGCTCGCCGTTGGCCGCGCGCCAGCTGCTTTCGAAGTGCGCGGCGTCATCGGCGCTGCGGGGCTTGACGCCCATGAGGATGCCGCCTTGCTTGATGCCTTCCTCGTAGTGCTTCACGCGCTCTTCCGGGATGCCCCAGCCGATGAGCGCGCCGATCAGGCCGCCGCTGGCCGCGCCCGCGCCGGCACCGGCCAGCGCCGCGGCGATCGGGCCCGCGATGACCATGCCCAGGCCCGGAATGGCCACCGAGGTGCCCACGGCCGCCACGGCCGCGGCAATCGCGCCCACCGTGCCGCCGATGGCGCCGCCGATGCCCGCGCCTTCCGCGGCCTTGTTGCCCAGCTCGGTCTGGGTGCCCACGGTGGTGTCGCTGCCGAAGTGGCGCTTGCGCGTTTCGTCGGACATCACCAGGTTCACGTCGTCCTTGGTGTAGCCACGCTCGTGCAGCGATTGGTAGGCGCGCTCGGCGCTGTCGCGGTCGCGGAACAAGCCGGTGACGTACGGGGTGTCAGCCATGGTGAGAACTCCTTGCTGTGGTTGCGGTGGCGGCGCGCGCATCGCGGCGCCTTGAGGCCTATCCAGCAAGCCACGCGCCCAAACCCGCCGTGCCACGGGACGGGCCCCGGCGTGACGAAGTGCATGCCGCCGCGCTTGACCCGCCTCAAGTGCCCCGCCGCCACGGCCGATGAAGCTGGCAAGTCCGCGCCCCGCGTGGGTTTTTCCAGTTTTCGCCTCACCACGCGCCGCCATGAACATCACGCCGCTGCAGATTTACTTCATAGGCCAGGTCGCCATCGTGGCCGGCGCCTGGGGCATGGACCTCACGGGCTCCATGTGGCCCATGGCCTTCGGAGCCTCCACCGGCTGCATGTGCACCGCGCCGCTGGTGCGCCAGCTCCTGGCGCGCTGGCGCGAACGCCGCGCCCAACGCTGAACGCTGAAATGCGAAGCAGCCCAAGGGCTGCCCTCCTGCCACCTTGAGGCGCATGCCGCCGCCCTGAAGCGCCCCCAGGCGGGCCTGGCAGCCGGCGCCAACCTCCTTGAACCCGCTTCAAAGCCTGTGCACCCCGGTACACGCCCTGGGGCGAAAGAGGCATAGCGGTTGCCCGACCTTGGCCAAACAAGGCCCTCTTCAGTTGGGCCCTTACGAGGAGGCACATGGTCAGAGCAGGCGCGCTGCTGGGCTTGGCGCTGCTACTGTCGTCGGCGTGGGCGCAGCCCGCACCGCAGGCGGCGGCGACTGCCCCTTCTTTACCGTCTTCCGCGGCCACCGCGCCGGCCAGGGACGACGCCGATGGCGACTGGCCGCTGGCCGCGCACGACCTGGCCAACACCCGCTACAGCCCGCTGGCCGACATCACGCCGGACAACGTGGCCAGGCTGCAACCCGTGATGGAGCGCGCCACCGGCGCGCAGCGCGGCCACGAGGCCGCTCCCATCGTCGCGGGCGGCACCCTGTTCATCGCCACGCCCTACCCGAATGAGCTGCTGGCGCTGGACCTCACCCGGCCTGGCTTCCCGCTCAAGTGGCGCTTCAAGCCCCACCCGGACGCCGCCGCGCAGGGCGTGGCCTGCTGCGACGTGGTCAACCGCGGCGCGGCCTGGGCCGACGGGCGCGTCTTCCTCAACACGCTGGACGGCCAGGCCATCGCCGTGGACGCCGCCAGCGGCCGCGAGCTGTGGCGCACCAAGCTGACCGACATACGCCGCGGCGAGACCATCACCATGGCCCCGCTGGTGGCTCGCGGCAAGGTGTTCATCGGCAACTCCGGCGGCGAATACGGCGTGCGGGGCTGGCTGGTGGCGCTGGATGCGGCCACGGGCAAGGAGGCCTGGCGCGCGTGGAGCACCGGGCCCGACAAGGACGTGCTCATAGGCCCCAGCTTCAAGCCGTTCTATGAGCAGGACCGCGGCGTGAACCTGGGCGAGAGCACCTGGCCCGGCCAGGCCTGGAAGCAGGGCGGGGGCAACGTGTGGGGCTGGGTGTCCTACGACCCGGTGCTGGACCTCCTCTACTACGGCACCGCCAACCCCGGGCCGTGGAACCCCGAGCAGCGCCCGGGCAGCAACCACTGGACCAGCGGCGTGTTCGCGCGGCGGCCGGACACGGGCGAGGCCGTCTGGTTCTACCAGTGGAGCCCGCACGATTTACATGACTACGACGGGGTCAACGAGAACGTGCTGGTGGACTTGCCCATTGGCTCGAAGGACGGGACGGCGGACGGCCGCACCCGCCCCGTGCTGCTGCACCCTGACCGCAACGGCTACCTCTACGTGCTGGACCGCGCCACGGGCCAGGTGCTGTCGGCCGACCCCTTCGCGGCGGTGACGACCACGCTGGGCGTGGATTTATCAAGCGGCCGGCTGCGCTACGAGCCCTCCAAGGCGCCGCGCGCGGGCAAGCCGGTGCGCGACATCTGCCCGTCCTCGCCCGGCGCCAAGGACTGGCAGCCCTCGGCCTGGTCGCCGCGCACGCGGCTGCTCTACATCCCGCACCAGAACCTCTGCCAGGACGCCACGACCTACACCACGAGCTACATCGCCGGCACGCCCTACGTGGGCGCGGACCTGCACATGAAACCCGGCCCCGGCGGCCACCGCGGCGAGTTCTCGGCCTGGGACCCGGTGGCGCGCAAGAAGGCGTGGGTGATCAGGGAGAACTTCCCCGTGTGGAGCGGCGCGCTGGCCACCGCGGGCGACGTGGTCTTCTACGGGACCATGGACGGCTGGTTCAAGGCGGTGGATGCGCGCAACGGCCGCGAGCTGTGGAAGCACAAGACGGCCTCGGGAATCATCGGCCAGCCCGTGAGCTTCAGAGGGCCGGACGGGCGCCAGTACGTGGCCGTGCTCTCCGGCGTGGGCGGTTGGGCCGGGGCCATCGTCTCCGGCGGGCTGGACCCGCGCGACAGCACGGCCGCCAAGGGTTTCGTGAACGCCATGCGCGACCTGCCGCAGGCCACGCGCAAGGGTGGAGCCATCCATGTCTTCGCGCTGCCGCGCTGAGGCGCCCAAGCTGCTGAAGCGGCTGCCGGCCGCCGCGTTGGTGCTGGGCCTGGCTGGCGTGGCCAGCGCCGCGGGTGCCGCCGCCCCCGCGCTGCGCGTGTGCGCCGACCCCGACAACCTGCCGTACTCGCACCGCGACGGCAGCGGCTACGAGAACCGCCTGGCCGTCTGGCTGGCGCGGGAACTGCACCGCCCGCTGCAAGTCGCCTGGCTGCCGCTGCAGCGCGGGTTCACGCGCAAGACGCTTGGGGAAGGGCACTGCGACGTGCTGCTGGGCGTGCCCGTGGGCCTGGAGCGGGTGGCGACGACGCGGCCCTACTACCGCAGCGGCTACGTGTTCGTGTCGCGCCCCTTGGGCGGGCAGCCGCTGCGCGATTTCGACGACGTGCGCTTGAAGGACTTGCGCATCGGCGTGCAGTTGCCCGGCGACGGCGCGGCCACGCCGCCGGGGCAGGTGCTGGCGCAGCGCGGCGCGGTGGAGAACGTGCGCGGCTTCGAGCCCCTGGGGGTGGAGCCCTCCGCGCAGCGCGCGGTGCGGGCGCTGGCCGATGGCGACCTCGACGCCGTCGTGCTGTGGGGTCCGCCGGCCGGCTGGTTCGCGCGCCGCGCAGGCGTGCCGCTGGTGCTCACGCCCGTGCGCGGCGAGGTGGCCGGGGCGCCCTTCGCCTTCGACATGGCACTGGCGGTGCGGCCGGGCGACACGGCCCTGCGCGCGGCGCTGGATGCCGCCCTGGGCCGGCTGCAGCCGCGCATTGACGCGCTGCTGGCGCAGTACGGGGTGCCGCTGCTGGCGCCGGCTGCGGGGGAAGGAGAGTCGCGATGAAAGAGCTGTCCCGGACGTTTCAAGTCCTGGCGCTGGCCGCGCTCACGCTGCTGGGCAGCGGCTGCGAGCGCGAGCGCCGCCGCTTCGACCCGCCGCCGCCTTCGCCGCCGCAGCGCATGCCGGAGCCGCGCACGGTGGGGCTGTACGTGGGCCCAACGGCGCCCGCGCCCACGGATGCCGCCACCGCCGCGCACCTGGCCGCGGCCACGGCGCCGGCCGCCTCGGCGGCGGCCATGGCGGCCTCCATGGTGCAGGCGGACGAGGCGGCGGCTGCGGCCTCCGATGCCCATGCGGCCCAGGCCGCGCCGGACGGCTTCGAGGGCAACGCCTACGCCGTGGCGCAAGGCAAGCGCTGGTACCGCTGGTTCAACTGCAACGGCTGCCACGCGCAGGGCGGGGGCGACAGCGGCCCGCCGCTGCTGGACGGGCACTGGCGTTACGGCGGCAGCGCGGCGCAGATCGTGGCCACGCTGCGCCAGGGCCGGCCCAACGGCATGCCGGCCTTCGAAGGGCGCATGACCGACGAACAGCTCTGGCAGCTCGCCGCCTACGTGCGCTCCATGAGCGGACAGTTGCGCACCGACGTCGCGCCCGGGCGCAGCGACGGTTTGAGCGGGCCGCTGCCGGAGCAGCGGCGCGATGACGAGAAGCTCACACCGGAGGCGCCGCCCAAGGCGCGGTGAACGCTCATGTCCCTGCCGCAAGACGCCTTGACCCCTGCCGGCCCGCAGGCCGCGCGCGTGCTGGAGCTGGGCACGCTCTTCTTCTGGCTGTGCAGCGCCGTGCTGGTGGCCGTCGTCCTGGCCACGCTGTGGGCGCTGTGGCGCGCGCCGCAGGCCGATGCGCGCACGCTCGCGCCCGACGCCATGCCGCCGGAGCCGGGGCGGCGCCGCGCGGTGGGCCTCGCGCTGGGCCTGTCCATCGTGGGCCTGCTGGTGCTCATCACCGCCAGCGTCTTCACCGACCGGGCGCTGGCGCGGCTGCCGCTGCAGGGCGCGGTGCACATCGAGCTCACAGGCCACCAGTGGTGGTGGGAGGCGCGCTACGACGACGCACAGCCCTCGCGCGTGTTCACCACCGCCAATGAGCTGCACATCCCCGTGGGCCGGCCCGTCATCCTCACGCTGCAGGGCACGGACGTGATCCACAGCCTGTGGCTGCCCAACTTGGGCGGCAAGAAGGACCTCATTCCCGGCCGCACCGCCACCGTCACGCTGCAGGCCGACCGGCCCGGCACGTACCGGGGCCAGTGCGCCGAGTTCTGCGGCCTGCAGCACGCCTGGATGGCGCTGCAGGTGACGGCCGAGGACCCGGTGGCCTTCGACGCCTGGGCCGAAAGCCAGCGCCAGCCCGCGCAGGAGCCCACCGGGGCGCAGCGCCTGCGCGGGCGCGACGTCTTCATGGGCAGCACCTGCGCCATGTGCCACGCCATTGAGGGCACCGAGGCCTCCGCGCGCCAGGCGCCCTCGCTCACGCACCTGGGCAGCCGCGTGACCTTGGCCGCCGGCCGCCTGCCCAACACCCCGGAACACCTGGCGAGCTGGATCACCGATCCGCAGGCTCACAAGCCCGGCACCAACATGCCCGCGCACCCGTTCGCCCGCGAGGATTTGCAGGCGCTGGTGGCCTACCTGGAGGGATTGAAATGAGCGCGGTGCTGCCCCCATCTGCCGCGGCGGGTGCCCAGGCCTCTGAGGCCCACGAGCCGGCCGAGCTGGGCAGCGTGCCACCCACGGCGCGGCAGGCCGCGCTGCTGCACGCCACCTGGTCCGACCCGCCGGGTCTTTGGGGCTGGATGTGCGCCGTCAACCACAAGGCGATCGGCCGGCGCTTCCTGGTCACGGCCTTCGGCTTCTTCGCCGCGGGCGGGCTGCTGGCGCTGTGGATGCGGCTGCAACTGGCGCGGCCCGAGAACACGCTGGTGGGCCCGGACCTCTACAACCAGCTCTTCACCATGCACGGGACGACCATGATGTTCCTGTTCGCCGTGCCGGTGATGCAGGCGGTGTCGGTCTACATCACGCCGCTGATGGTGGGGGCGCGCTCCATCGCCTTTCCGCGCATGAACGCCTTCGCCTACTGGGTCTACCTCTTCGGCGGGCTGATGCTGCTGGCCGCCTTCCTCACCGACACCGGTGCGGACGCGGGCTGGTTCGCCTACGTGCCGCTGTCGGGGCCGGACTACTCGCCGGGCAAGCGGGTGGACTTCTGGGCGCAGATGATCACCTTCACCGAGCTCTCGGGGCTGCTGGAGGCGGTGATCCTCATCACCACGGTGTTCAAGCTGCGCGCGCCGGGCATGACGCTCAGCCGCATGCCGCTGTTCGTGTGGGGCATGCTGGTGACGGCCTTCATGGTGCTGTTCGCCATGCCGGCGGTGATGCTGGCCAGCACGGCGTTGATCACCGACCGCCTCGTCGGCACCCACTTCTTCAACCCCGGCGAGGGGGGCGACCCGCTGCTGTGGCAGCACCTGTTCTGGTTCTTCGGCCACCCGGAGGTCTACCTCATCTTCATCCCCGGGCTGGGCTTCATCAGCACCATCGTCGCCACCTTCGCGCGGCGGCCCGTGTTTGGTTATCCGGCCATGGTGCTGGCGCTCATCGCCACGGCCTTCCTGGCCTTCGGCCTGTGGGTGCACCACATGTTCGCGACCAACCTGCCGGAGATGGGCAAGAGCTTCTTCACGGCGTCCAGCATCCTCATCGCGGTGCCGTCGGCCATCCAGATCTTCTGCTGGATCGCGACGCTGGCGGGCGGGCGCATCCACCTGAAGTCGCCGCTGCTGTTCGTCCTGGCCTTCTTCTTCATCCTGGTGCTGGGCGGCCTCACGGGGCTGATGCTGGCCTCGGTGCCGCTGGACCTGCAGGTGCACGACAGCTACTTCGTCGTCGCCCACCTGCACTACGTGCTGCTGGGCGGCGCGGTGTTCCCGCTGCTGGGCGCGGTCCTGTACTGGTGGCCGCTGATCACGGGGCGGATGTTCAACGAGACGCAGGCGCGCTGGAGCTTTGCGCTGCTGTTCATCGGCTTCAACGTGACCTTCTTCCCCATGCACCTGCTGGGCCTGGAGGGCATGCCGCGGCGCGTCTACACCTACGCGGCCGACCGCGGCTGGGAGGGCCTGAACCTGCTGGCCACGGTGGGCGCCTTCATGCTGGCCGCGGGGCTGCTGCTCCTGCTGGTGAACCTGTGGCGCAGCTACAGGCACGGTGAGCTTGCGGGCGTGAACCCCTGGGGCGCCGGCACGCTGGAGTGGGGCTCCACCTGCCCGCCGCCGGCCGCCAACTTCGACGCGCCGCCGGTGGTGCACGGCACCTACCCGCTGTGGATGCCGCCGCAGCAGCCCAGCCACGTGGCAGGCCTGGCGGTGAGCCACCGCGAGCAGCTCGTCACCACGGTGCTGGACGCCACGCCGGACCACCGCGCTTTCTTCCCCTCGCCCACGCCCTGGCCGTTCTGGAGCGCGGTGGCGGTGACGGTGTGTTTCATCTGGTCCATCTTCACGCCCTGGGGCGCGGTGTACGGGCTGGTTCCGGCGGCCATAGGGCTGACGCTGTGGTTCTGGCCCAAGCGGCGCGAAACGGCAAGCCACCTGCCGCTGGAGCGCCAACCATGAAGCTCGGCCGCCAGAACGAGCTGGCGCAGGCGCGCGTGGACGGCGCGGCGCTGGAGGTGTCGCATCTGCCCAGCTTCGGCTTCAGCCACCGCAGCCTGATGTGGTGGGGCACGCTGGGCCTGATGGCCATCGAGGGCACGGTGTTCGCGCTGGCCGTGGGCGCCTACTTCTACCTGCGCAGCTTCGCCTCGCGCTGGCCCATGGAGGACCAGCCGCCCGCGCTGCTGTGGGGCACGGTCAACACGCTGCTGTTGCTGCTGAGCCTGTGGCCCGCGCACTACGCCAAGCGCGCGGCCGAGGCGCTGGACCTGCGCGGCGTGCGCGCCGGCCTGGTGCTGACCTGCCTTGCGGAGCTGGCGGTGCTGGGCGTGCGGGTGCTGGAGTTCCAGGCGATCAACTGCCGCTGGGACGGCAGCGCCTACGGCTCCATCGTCTGGATGCTGATGGGCCTGCACACGCTGCACCTGGTCACCGACGCCTGGGACACGCTGGTGCTGGCCGCCCTCATGCACACCGGCAACGTGGAGGGCAAGCGCTTCGTGGACGTGAGCGAGAACTCGCTCTACTGGTACTTCGTGGTCTGGAGCTGGGTGCCGCTGTACGCCGTGGTCTATGGCGTGCCGCGCCTGGGTTGAGCGCAGGAGGGGACGCATGGGCTGGATCGTGCTGCTGGTCGGGCCGCTGCTGGTGCTGGCGGACCTTGGGTTGACCTACGCCCTGGTTGGGCCGGGCTGCAACGGGCAGCGCGGCGCGCTGCTGCACCTGCCCATGGCGGTCAGTTTCACCTTGTGCCTGCTGCTGACACTGGCGGCGCTGCGCGCCTCATGGCGGGCGGGCGCGGGCGAGCCGGCAAACGCGCCGGCCAGCACGGACCCGGATGCCGCGCAGGAGCGCCGCTGCTTCATCACGTGGCTGGCCCTGGCCATTGGGGCGCTGAGCTGCCTGGTGATTGCCGCGCTGTGGCTGCCGGTGGCCGTGCTGTCGCCGTGCACGGTGTGAGGACCGATGCGGGCAGAAAACCTGACAACGATGGCTTGTAGGAGGCCCGCTTGCGGGCCGAATTGCAGCCGGGCCAGGGTTCGGCCCGCAAGCGGGCCTCCTACAAACGTTGGCGTCGCCGCCGTAGCCCGGGCCGCAACAGCGCTGCTCACGCTTGTCTCGTTCGCCGCCAGCGCCCACGTGGTGGACGCGGCCGCCCCGGCTGCCGGCGCGGGCTGGGAGGCGCTGGTGGTCACGCTGCTGGGCGTGTCCGCCTTGCTCTATGCCTTCGGCCTGCTGCGCCTGTGGGGGCACGCGGGGGCGGGGCACGGCATACCGCGGCGCACGGCAGTGAACTTCGCGCTGGGCTGGCTGTCGCTGGCCGTGGCGCTGGTGGGTCCGCTGGACCATTGGGCCGCGGAGCGTTTTGCGGCCCACATGCTGCAGCACGAGCTGCTGATGCTCGCGGCCGGCCCGCTGCTGGTGCTGGGCCGCCCACTGGTGGCCTGGACCTGGGCGCTGCCGTTGGGCGCGCGCCAGGCCGTGGGGAGTGCGCTGCGCGCGCCGTGGTGGCGTTGGGTGTGGGCGCTGGTGAGCGGCCCAACCGGCGCGGGCGCGCTGCACGCGCTGGCGCTGTGGTGCTGGCACGTGCCGGCCTGGTTTCTCCTGGCCGCCACGCACCCGGGCTGGCATGCGCTGCAGCACTTCAGTTTCCTCGGCACGGCGCTGCTGCTGTGGTGGGCCGTGTTCGCCGGGGCGCGGCGCAACCCGGGCGCGGCGCTTGGACTGCTGTTCGTCACCATGCTGCACAGCGGCGCGCTGGGGGCGCTGCTGACGCTGGCGCCTTACCCCTGGTACGGCAGCAGCCTGGAAGACCAGCAGCTCGGCGGGCTGCTGATGTGGGTGCCGGCGGCCGGCGTGTTCCTCGCGGCGGCCATGGTGCTGGGTTATGGGCTGCTGCGGGTGAGGGCGTAGGAAGCAGCGGATTGCCCTGTTTTGGCAAGGCAATCTAAGTGGCCGCTTTCAAGCGTTCTTTGAAGATTCCGCTGCCGGCGCTGCTGGCTCCGGCGCGTTCACCACCTCCAGCCGCTTCAACTGCAGCTCCGCCAGCGCCTCGTACAGCGGGCGGCTGATCTGGCGCGACACCAGGCTGGCGGTCATGGAGGCCGCCATGAGGCTGAGCACCATGGCGTGGCCGTCCACCATCTCCATGACGATGATGAAGGCGGTGATGGGCGCCTGCGTCACCGCCGCCAGGAAGGCCGCCATGCCCATGGCGATGAGCGCGGGCGCCAGGGCCGGCTGCTGCATCAGCGAGGCGACGTCGTGCCCGACGCCCGCGCCTATGGACAGCGAGGGCGCGAAGATGCCTCCCGGCACGCCCGCCCAAGCCGAGAGCCAGGTGGCGGCGAACTTCAGCACCACGAAGATCACGGGCTGGTGCTGCGTGCCCTCGCCGCCTTCCAGCAGGGCGCGCGTGTGCTCGTAGCCGCTGCCGAAGGTCGCGCCGCCGGTGGCCGCGCCTATGGCGGCCACGGCCAGCGCGCAGCCGGCGGCAAAGCGGATCGGGTATTGCCGCCGCCAGGCGCTGAAGCGGTCCGCCGTGCCGGCGGTGGAGGCGATCAGCAGCCGCGCGAACAGCCCGCCCAACAGGCCGCCGAGCAGCGTGACCAGCAGGCCTGGCGCGAGCACGTCCCAGTCCAGCGGCGGCACGTGGATGATGCCGAAGTAGGTGAAATTGCCGAACACCGAGACAGCCATCAGGCCGGCCAGGACGATGGCGGCGATGAGCAGGCCGCTGCTGCGCTGGTTGAGGTTGCGCGAGAGCTCCTCGATGGCGAAGAGCACGCCGCCCAAGGGCGTGTTGAAGGCCGCGGCGATGCCTGCCGCCCCGCCGGCCACCAGCAGCCCGTGCGCGTTGATGACGGTGCGCGTGGACAGCCAGCGCCGCGCCGCCAGCATCACGCCCGCGGCCACCTGCACCGACGGGCCCTCGCGCCCAATGGACAGCCCCGCCAGCAGCCCGGCCGAGGACAGCAGCACTTTCACCAGGCTCAGCTTGAGCGACACGAACAAGCCGTATTGCGGCGGCGGCGTGGCCGTGTCCAGCGCGGCCATGACCTGAGGGATGCCGGAGCCGGCCGCCCCGGGAAACCACTTGCGCGTGGCCCACACGATGGCGGCCACGCACAGCGGGCCGGTGACGAACAGCGCCCACGGGGCGGCGTGCCACAGCTTTTCGAACAGGCGCAGCGCCTGGTCGGTCAGCAAGGTGAAACCCACCACCAGCAGCCCGGCCGCAGCGGCGGCGGCCAGGACGATGGCCCTGTCCAGCCAAGGCCGCCAGTCCACCAGCTCCGTGCGCAGGTTTCTGAGGATGTCCGGCTCGTGCTGGTGCTGCATGGTTTTGTTCTGTGAGGCGCCGGGCACGCCGTGCGTGCGCCGGCGCAGTGCGGCGGGAAAAGCCGCCCAGGGCGAGCAAAGTCCACGCCCGCGCCCGGCGGCCGCGGGATTGTGGTGGCCGAGCGGACAATCGCGTCCCAAGTCCTGGCACGGCTGCAGACCCTGCACGCCGCAACGCCCTGGGCAGCGCCTGCAGCGGCGCGACCAGCGCCCGCTGTGCTCCCGGATCAAGGGGAGGTGCCGCGAGGCTGGCACGCTGTGAGCTGTGAGACCGACCGGGAAGCCTTGGTGCCGATGAAATTTCGCTCGCTTGTCCTTGCCGCCGCTGCCGTGAGCAGCGTGGGGGTGGCCGTTGTCCTGTTCCAGCGCCATGCCGTGCCCGCACCGCCGCCGCACGCGCCGCTGCTGCGGCCTGACGACCGGTTGCTGGTGGGCAAGGGCGAGCGCATCTACCAGGTGCGCTGCGCCGTCTGCCACGGCGCCAACCTGGAGGGCCAGGCCGACTGGCGCGAGCCGGACGTCAACGGGCTGATGCCCGCGCCGCCGCACGACGAGAGCGGCCACACCTGGCACCACCCGGACGAGCAGCTGTTCAAGCTCACCAAGCTGGGCATCGCCAAGGCCGCGGGGCTCAAGGACTACAAGACGGCCATGCCGGCGTTCGAGGGCGTGCTCAGCGACGAGGACATCGTCGCCGTGCTCTCCTTCATCAAGTCGCGCTGGCCGGCGAGCGTGCGCGAGAAGCACGACAGGATCAACGCGCAGTACGAGGCGGCCAAGACGCAGCCCTGAAGGCGCAAGCCCCGGCGGCACGGCGGCTGCCCGCGGCCAGAGGGTGAGCCGCGCGGGACGCATCGAAGAGAAAGGAGCCGCCATGGCCAAGGCCACACACAAGGACTACGAGGAGCAGGCGGTCGAAGGCGGCGTGCCGCTGAAGATGTGGACGCGCGGCGTGCCGGTGGAGGACGCGGCGCGGCAGCAACTGGCCAACGCGGCCAAGCTGCCCATCGTCTTCCACCACGTCGCGGCCATGCCGGACGTGCACCTGGGCATAGGCGCGACGGTGGGCTCGGTCATCCCGACCGTGAAGGCCATCATCCCGGCCGCCGTGGGCGTGGACATCGGCTGCGGGATGATCGCCGCGCGCACCACGCTCAGCGCCGCGGACCTGCCGGACCACCTGGGCCCGCTGCGCAGCGCCATCGAGCACGCCGTGCCGCATGGCCGCGCCCCGGGCGCGCGCGACCCCGGCGCATGGCGCGACGTGCCGCCGCCCGTGGACGCCGCCTGGGCCGCGCTGGCGCCGGAGTTCAAGGAGATCTGCCGCGGCCACCCCAAGCTGGAGAAGACCAACCAGCGCGTGCACCTGGGCACGCTGGGCACGGGCAACCATTTCATAGAGGTCTGCCTGGACGAGGCGGATGCCGTGTGGTTCATGCTGCATTCCGGCTCGCGCGGCGTGGGCAACGCCATAGGCACGCATTTCATCGAGCTGGCCAAGCAGGACGCCCTGCGCCACCAGGCCAACCTGCCCGACCGCGACCTGGCCTACCTGGAGGAGGGCTCACGCTACTTCGGCGACTACGTGCGCGCGGTGGGGTGGGCGCAGCGCTTCGCGGCCACGAACCGGGAGCTGATGATGAAAGCCGTGGTGGCCGCGGCGCGCAAGGTGATCCGCAAGCCGTTCGACGTGCAGACCGAGGCGGTGAACTGCCACCACAACTACGTGCAGCGCGAGCGGCACTTCGGCCAGGACGTGTGGGTCACGCGCAAGGGCGCGGTGAGCGCGCGAGAGGGGGAGCTGGGCATCATCCCGGGCAGCATGGGCGCGCGCAGCTTCATCGTCCGCGGCAAAGGCAACCCCGAGAGCTTCCGCAGTTGCTCCCACGGCGCGGGCCGCAGCATGAGCCGCACGGAGGCGAAACGCCGCTTCACCGTGGCCGACCAGCGCGCCGCCACCGAGGGCGTGGAATGCCGCAAGGACAAGGACGTGATCGACGAGATCCCGCACGCCTACAAGGACATCCAGGCGGTGATGGCGGCGCAGGACAGCCTGGTGGAAGTGGTGCACACGCTGCGGCAGGTGGTGTGCGTGAAGGGGTGAGGCGCCGCCGGCTGGGCGCCGGGCTGCCTTACTCCACCACCCGCATGCGCCCCATCACCAGCGGCCCCGTGAAATAGCCCGGCAGCGGCCGGCCCTCGCGCTGCAGCTCGTGGCGGTAGTCGCGCAGCATCTGCCAGCGCGTGTAGGGCTCGTCGCGGCCGGAAAGCGCCACGGACAGCCGCATGACCATGCTGTGCGTCTGCGAGGGCGGGGCGTCGCTGACGGTGAGCGTCATCCACGCCAACACCCCGTAGACCAGCAGCCGCGACGCGTGCACCCGCGGCACGTGCATGCCGCGCAGCGCCAGCAGCGCGGTGCCCAGGCCCAGGATGAAGCCCAGCAGCGCCTCCGAGGGCGAGTGCGCCAGCACCTGCACGCGCGACACCGCGATCAGCGCCGCCAGCGCCGTGCCGCCCAGCACGGCCGCGCGCTGCAGGCGCGGCCCGGCGTCGGCCACCAGCACCCGCACCAGCACCGGCAGCACCGCCGCGGCGAACATGGAGTGGCCGGAGATGCCGGTGAAGTTCAGCGGCGCATAGCCCATCTCCCAGCCGAAGAAGGCGACCTTGTTGGCCGTGGTCACCAGCGCCGACACCGCCGTGCAGCCGCCCCACACCAGCGCCGCGCGCGGCGTGTGCGAGCGCAGCGACAGCCACAGCAGCGTGGCCAGCATGGCGGGCAGCAGGATCTGGGCTTCGCCCAGGCGCGTCAGCAGGTTCCAGGAGACTTCGGTCATGGCAGCCGCGCGGCCCGCGCGGAAGGGATACAAGGCGGCGCGAGCTTAAGGGACGCCCCCGCCGCGCGCGCCGTAAAACTTCGGGATTCCCCCTAGACGAACCGGCCTGCGCGGAAATCCTCCACGGCCTGAAAAATCTGTTCGTTGCTGTTCATGACGAAGGGCCCGTACTGCGCGATGGGCTCGTTGAGCGGCTGCCCGGCGATCAGCAGCGCCCGCGCGCCCTCGGCGCCGGCACGCATCCGCACGCCGTCGCTGCCCGCGTCGTTGCGCAGGAGGGCCATGCGCTGCACGGCCACCGGCGTGTCCGCCACGTCCAGCGCACCGCGGTAGACGTAGATGAAGGCGTTGTGCGCGGCCGGCAGGGCCTGCTCGAAGGCGGCGCCCGCGGGCAGGTGCAGGTCCAGGTACAGCGGCTCGGTGCGCTCGCGCTGCACGGCGCCGGCCACGCCGTGGCTGGCGCCGGCGATGACGCGCACGCGCACGCCCTCGGCCGTCTGGAGCTCGGGGATCTGCCCGGAGGCGATGTCCCGGTAGCCCGGCTCGCACAGCTTCTGGTCCGACGGCAGGTTCAGCCAGAGCTGAAAGCCTTCCATGCGGCCTTCCTGCTGCTCGGGCAGCTCGCTGTGCACCAGGCCGCGGCCGGCCGTCATCCACTGCACGCCGCCGTTTTCCAGCAGGCCCTCGTGGCCGGCGCTGTCGCGGTGGCGCA
Source organism: Azohydromonas lata (assembly GCF_034427735.1). Lineage (NCBI taxonomy): Bacteria > Pseudomonadati > Pseudomonadota > Betaproteobacteria > Burkholderiales > Sphaerotilaceae > Azohydromonas > Azohydromonas lata. The sequence continues at coordinate 70,803 of NZ_JAXOJX010000026.1, read as the reverse complement.
GGCGCCCGGCAATCATGTAGGTCACGGTCTCGAAGCCGCGGTGCGGGTGGTCGGGGAAGCCGGCGATGTAGTCGTCGGGGTTGTCGGTGCCGAAGGCGTCCAGCATCAGGAAGGGGTCCAGCCGGCGCTGCAGCGGCTGCGTCAGCACGCGGGTGAGCTTCACGCCCGCACCGTCGCTGGTCGGGGTGCCGGCGAGCACGCGCTCGACGTGGCGCGGGTGGCGGACGAGGTCGGGGGTGGCGGTGTTGGTGTCCATGCGGGTCACTGTAGGTGCCGCGCAAGGCCTTGGCATTGCACGCGTGTGCATGCCGGGTTCCATGAAACGAAAAGGCCGCCCGCAGGCGGCCTTGGCAGCACAGGGCAGGGCTCAGCGCGGCGGGTGGGCCGGGCCGTGCGCGTGGGGCGCCTGCTGCAGCGCCGCGGGCCGGTCGGTGCGCTTGCGCAGCCGGATGTTGAGCATCTCCACCACCAGCGAGAAGAACATCGCGAAGTAGATGTAGCCCTTGGGCACGTGGTGGCCGAAGCCGTCGGCCAGCAGCACCACGCCCACGGCCACCAGGAAGGACAGCGCCAGCATCTTGATGGTCGGGTGCTCCGACACGAAGCGGCCGATCGGCCCGGCGAAGACCATCATCATCCCCACCGAGGCGACGACGGCGGCAATCATCACCGCCACCTCGTCCACCATGCCCACCGCGGTGATGATGGAGTCCAGCGAGAACACCAAGTCGATCACCATGATCTGCAGGATCACGCCGCCGAAGCTGGCGGCCACGGCCTTGGAGGCGTGCTCCTCCTCGCCGGCAAAGGACTGGTGGATCTCGCCGGTGCTCTTCCAGATCAGGAACAGGCCGCCCAGGATGAGGATGAGGTCGCGCCCCGAGATCTCCTGGTTGAGCACCGTGAACAGCGGCTCCACCAGCCCAACGATCCACGACAGCAGCAGCAGCAGGCCGATGCGCATGAACATGGCCATGAACAGGCCCAGGCGCCGGGCGAACTCGCGCCGCTCGGCGGGCAGCTTATCGACCAGGATGGAGATGAAGATGATGTTGTCTATGCCCAGCACCAGCTCCAGCGCGGTGAGCGTGAAGAAGGCGATCCAGGTTTGAGGGTCGGTGAGCAGTTCCATCACGGGGGTTCTCCGGCGGATTTTTGAAGTGAGCCAGGGCGGCGCGGCGCCCGCGCAAAAGACGTTTCGAGTGCGCGGTCGGGCGGGCGTTCCCATTGCAGCCGGCATGCCCGGCCACTTCAGGGGTCCAGGTCCGCGCATTGCCGCCGGCGCGCCATTTCGCGCATGATCAGCGCGCCTCATCCAACCCCCCGGACCCACGGGTCCGACCGTTGACAACGATGCCCGATAAACCTGCCGCGCCGCCGCGGCGTGACCGGCGCCGCGCCGCGGCGCTGCTGCTGTCCTCCAGCCTGTGGCCGGCCTGGCCGGCGCTGGCCGCCATGGCCTCCTCCCGCGCCGCCGCCGCGCCGGCGTCCAGCCCCTCCAACGCCCAGGGCGCCAACGGCGCCGCGCCGCCGGACGCCGAAGGCGCCGCCGCCGAGGGCGGACGCTGGGTGCACGCCCTGGCCACCTTCGGCGAGCCCAAGTACCCGGAAAACTTCACCAGCTTCGAGTACGTGCGGCCGGACGCGCCCAAGGGCGGTGTGCTGAAGCTGCGCAACCCGGACCGGCGCACCAGCTTCGACAAGTTCAACCCCTTCACGGTGCGCGGCAACGCGCCGGCGGGGGTGTCGATCTACATGTTCGAGAGCCTGTGCACCGGCGCGGACGACGAGCCGCAGACCATGTACGGGCTGCTGGCCGAGCGCTTCATCGTGGCGCCGGACAAGTCCAGCATCACCTTCCGGCTCGACCCGCGCGCGCGCTTCTGGAACGGCGACCCCGTGACGGCCGAGGACGTGAAGTTCAGCTTCGAGCGCCTGACCAGCAAGCAGGCCTCGCCCGCACTGGTGCAGACCTACGCCCCGGCCGGGCCCGTGACGGTGCTGGACGAGCGCACGGTGCGCTTCGGCATCAAGGACCGCAGCCTGGACACCGTCTTCCTCGTCGGCGGCCTGCCCGTGTTCTCGCGCAAGTGGGGCTTGGGCGCGGACGGCAAGGTGAAACCCTTCGATCAGGTCGTGGGCGAGTACCCCATCACCACCGGCGCCTACGTCATCGACCGCGTGGACATGGGCCGGCGCATCGAGTTCAAGCGCAACCCGGACTATTGGGCCAAGGAGCACCCCACGCGGCGCGGCTGGTTCAACTTCGACCGCGTGGTCTACCGCATGTACAAGGACGGCTCGGTGGCGTTCGAGGCCTTCAAGACCGGCGAGTACGACATCCACAAGGAGTACAGCTCGCGCGCCTGGGCGCGCCAGCACAAGGGGCCGAAGTGGGACGACGGGCGCATCGTCAAGAACGACTTCGAGACCGCCACCGGCCAGGGCCTGCAAAGCCACCAGTTCAACACCCGGCGCGAGCTGCTGAGCGACCGGCGCGTGCGCGAGGCCATCGCCCTGGCCTACGACTTCGAGCGCATCAACCGCTTCGGCCTGCTCAAGCGCGCCTACAGCGTGTTCAACAACTCGGAGTTCGCGGCCGAGGGGCTGCCCTCCGCGGGCGAATTGAAGCTGCTGGAGCCCTACCGCAAGGCGCTGCCGCCGGAAGTGTTCGGCCCGGCCTTCCGGCCACCCAGCACCGCCGGCGGCGCGGCGGACTTGCGCCGCAACCTGCTCAAGGCGCGTGCGCTGCTGGAGGACGCGGGCTGGAAGCTCGACGGCGACGGCCTGCTGCGCAACGCGCAGGGGCGCGCGCTGGAGCTGGAATACCTCAACCCGGGCGAGACGGGCGGGCGCATCTCGGACTGGCAGAAGAACTGCGAGAAGCTGGGCATCACGCTCAAGGAGCGCAACGTGGACTTCGCGCTCTACCGCAACCGGCTGGAGAACTACGACTTCGACGTCATCACCATCGTCGAAGGCAAGTTCACCCTGCCCAACGCCGCCGGCTACATCACCAGCTACGGCTCGCAGGCGGCGGACGAGAAGGGCAACGGCAACTTCCGCGGCATCAAGAGCCCGGCGCTGGACCACATCCTGGCCGTCATGTCCAAGGTGCAGACCCTGGCCGAGCTGCGCGACTGCTGCCGGGCCATGGACCGCATCGTGATGTGGAACCACTGGCAGGTGCCGGACGTGTACGTCTCGGCCGAGCGGGCCTCGTACTGGAACCGCTTCGGCATCCCGGCCAAGCAGCCGCTGTACTTCGGCATAGACACGGCGGGCGAGAACAGCGCCTGGCCGGTCATGTGCTGGTGGATCAAGGACAGGAACAAGGAGCAGGCCTGAATGCTCGGCTACATCTTCAAGCGGCTGCTGCTGATGATCCCCACGCTGCTGGGGGCGCTCACCATCACCTTCGCCGTCATCCAGTTCGTCCCCGGCGGGCCGGTGGAGCAGCTCCTGGCCGAGGCGCGCGCCACGCAAAAGGGCGGCGACAGCGACGTCTACAAGGCCGGGCGCGACAGCGACGCCAAGCAGCTCGCCGAGCTCAAGAAGCTCTACGGCTTCGACAAGCCCGCGCACGTGCGCTACTTCGAGATGCTGGGCCAGTTCGCGCGCTTCGACCTGGGCAAGAGCTTTCTGCAGAACAAGGACGTGTGGCAGCTCATCAAGGAGAAGCTGCCTGTCTCCGTGTCGCTTGGGCTGTGGACCTTCTTCATCTCCTACCTGATCTCCATCCCGCTGGGCGTGGCCAAGGCGGTGCGCGAGGGCACGCGCTTCGATGCGCTGACCACCATGGCGGTGCTGGTGGGCTACGCGATCCCGGGCTTCGTGCTGGGCGTGTTGCTCATCGTCTTGTTTGCCGGCGGCACCTTCTTCGAGGTGTTCCCGCTGCGCGGGCTGACCTCGGACAACTGGGAGGAACTCGCCTGGCCGGCGCGCATCGCCGACTACTTCTGGCACCTGACGCTGCCGCTGATCTGCCTGGTGATCGGCAGCTTCGCCGTCATGACCATGCTGACCAAGAACACCTTCGTCGAGGAGATGCGCAAGCAGTACGTGCTGGTGGCGCGGGCCAAGGGCCTGTCGCAGCGCCGCGTGCTCTACAAGCACATCTTCCGCAACGCGCTCATCCCGCTGGTCACGGGCTTCCCGGCGGCTTTCATCGGCGCCTTCTTCGCGGGCTCGGTGCTCATCGAAACGCTGTTCTCGCTGGATGGGCTGGGCCTGCTGGCCTATGAGTCCGTGGTGCGGCGCGACTACCCGGTGGTGCTGGGCTCGCTCTACCTCTTCACGCTCATCGGCCTGGTGGTGAAGCTGGTCTCGGACCTGATGTACGTGGTGGTCGATCCGCGCGTGCAGTTCGGCAGCGTGGGCAAGTGAGGCGCGCGGCATGAGCTCCCAACCCATTCTTCCCGCCACCCCCGCCGCCGCCCAGGGCAGCGACCGCCCCGTCGACCTGATGGCCCAGCCGCCCGCGGGCGCGGCGGCCGATGCCGCGGTGCTCGCGCCCATCGCGGCCGGTGCCCGGCGCTCGCCCAACCAGCGCGCCTGGGCCCGTTTCAAGCGCAACCGCCTGGGCTACGTGTCGCTGTGGGTGTTCATCGCCATGCTGGTGTTCTCCACGCTGGCCGAGTTCGTGAGCAACGACCGCCCGCTGGTGGCGCGCTACGAGGGCCGCTGGTTCTTCCCCGTCGTGAGCAATCCGCCGGAAGACGCGTTGGGCGGCGACTTCGCCACGCCCACGGACTGGAAGGACCCCTTCATCGCCGCGCAGTTCGACAAGCCCGGCAACTGGCGGCTGGGCACGCTCAACCCGCACTCGGCCTCGTCCACGGACTACTTCTCGAAGGAGCCCGACCCCGCGCCGCCGGGGGGGCTCAACCTGCTGGGGACGGACAGCCAGGGGCGCGACATGGTGGCGCGGCTGCTTTACGGCTTCCGGGTGAGCATCTGGTTCGGCCTGGCGCTCACTGCCGTGGGCACCGTGCTGGGCGTGCTGGCCGGCGCGCTGCAGGGCTACTTCGGCGGCAAGCTCGACCTCACCATGCAGCGCGTCATAGAGGTCTGGGGCGCGGTGCCGGAGCTGTACCTGTTGATCATCTTCGCCTCCATCTTCGAGCCCTCGCTGCTGCTGCTGCTCATCCTGCTGTCGCTGTGGGGCTGGATGGGGCTGTCGGACTACGTGCGCGCGGAGTTCCTGCGCAACCGCTCGCTGGACTACGTGAAGGCGGCGCGGGCGCTGGGCCTCTCGAACCGGCAGATCATCTTCCGCCACGTGCTGCCCAACTCGCTCACGCCGGTGATCACGTTTTTGCCCTTCCGCATGAGCGGCGCCATCCTGTCGCTGACCTCGCTGGACTTCCTGGGCCTGGGCGTGCCGCGCACGGTGCCCTCGCTGGGTGAGCTGCTCAACCAGGGCAAGGCCAACCTGGATGCCTGGTGGATCATCGTCCCGACCTTCGTACTGCTCGTGATCACGATGCTGCTGCTGACCTTCATCGGCGACGCGCTGCGCGACGCCTTCGACACCCGCAAGTCATGAGCATGGACGACGTGAAGGCAACGCCAGCCCTGCTGGACGTGCAGCACCTGACGGTGCGGTTCGGCGACCACGCGGTGGTCAACGACGTGAGCTTCCAGGTCCGCCCGCGCGAAAAGTTCGCGCTGGTGGGGGAGTCGGGGAGCGGCAAATCCATCACCGCGCTGTCGGTGCTGCGGCTGGTGGACGGGGCGCAGACCCGTGGGGCGATCCGCTTCGGCGGCGAGGACCTGGTGGCCCTGAGCGAGCGGCGCATGCGGGCCTTGCGCGGGCGCGACATCGGCATGATCTTCCAGGAGCCCATGACGGCGCTGAACCCGCTCTACAGCGTGGGCAACCAGATCGCCGAGGTGCTGGAGCTGCACGAGGCGCTGCGGCCCAACGCGGCGCGGGCTCGCGCCATAGAGCTGCTGGAGCGCACCGGCATCCCCGAGCCGCAGCGGCGGGTGGACGCCTTTCCGCACGAGCTCTCCGGCGGCCAGCGCCAGCGCGCCATGATCGCCATGGCGCTCGCCTGCAAGCCCAAGCTGCTCATCGCCGACGAGCCCACCACGGCGCTGGACGTGACCATCCAGGCGCAGATCCTGGCCCTGCTGGACGAGCTGCAGGCCGAGATGGGCATGGCGCTGCTGTTCATCACGCACGACCTCAACCTGGTGCGCCGCTTCACGCACCGCGTGGGCGTGATGGAGCGCGGCCGCCTGGTGGAGTCCGGCGACACCGCCGCCGTCTTCGCCGACCCGCAGCACGCCTACACCCGCAAACTGCTGGGCAGCCGCCCGCGCCGCGTGGTGATGCCCGTGCCGCCGGACGCGCCCGCGCTGCTGCAGGCGCAGGACGTGCGCGTGCACTTTGCGCGCAAGGGCTCGTGGTTCCGCAAGCTGCCGCCCTTCGAGGCGGTGAAGGCCGCCACGCTGGAGCTCAGGCGCGGCGAGACGCTGGGTATCGTGGGCGAGTCCGGCTCCGGCAAGACGACGCTGGGCATGGCGCTGCTGGCGCTGCAGCCCATCGCGGGCGGGCAGGTGCGCTTGGGCGAGCGGCGCATCGACGATGCAGGCCGCGATCAACTCCGCGCCATGCGCCGGCGCATGCAGGTGGTCTTCCAGGACCCGTTCGGCTCCCTGAGCCCGCGCATGACCGTGGGCCAGATCGTGGACGAAGGTTTAGCCCTGCACCAGCCGCAGCTCAGCCGCGGCCAGCGCGAGGAGCGTGTGCTGAAAATGCTGGACGAGGTGGGCCTGAGCGAGCGCCACGGCGTGGCCGACGTGCTGCAGCGCTACCCGCACGAGTTCAGCGGCGGGCAGCGCCAGCGCATCGCCATTGCGCGCGCAGTGGTGCTGGAGCCGGAGCTGCTGGTGCTGGACGAGCCGACCTCGGCGCTGGACGTGTCGGTGCAGCAGCAGGTACTGTCGTTGCTGGCACAACTACAGCAGCGCTATGGCATGAGCTATGTGTTCATCAGCCACGACTTGGCCGTGGTGCGTGCCATGTCGCACCGCGTGGTCGTGATGCGCCAGGGCGAGATGGTGGAGCAGGGCGAGGCGGAGTCCCTCTTCAGCGCGCCGCGCCAGCCCTACACGCAGGAGCTGCTGGCGGCGGCGCGGCTGGCGTAGCGGACAAGGGCGGCACGGGCTCGCCGGGCCGCCCGCGCGGGCTTACTTGATCAAGCCCTCGTGCTTCATCGCCGCCTGTACGCTGGGACGCTCCTGCATGCGCTGGCGGAAGGCCTGCAGGTTGGTCAGGTCTGCTATCTCCACCTTGGTGAAATCGGCCCAATTGGTGACGGTGAACAGGTAGGCGTCGGCCACGGTGAAGTCGTCGCCCATGAGATAGGCCTTGCCGGCAAGCTGGCCGTCCACCCATTGCAGCTTCTGGCGCAGCCGGGTGCGGTGGATCTCCTTGGCTTCGTCCGGCATGCCGGGCGTGAAGAAGACGCCGAAGCTCTTGTGCAGCTCGCTGGTGATGAAGTTGAGCCACTCCATCAGCCGGTAGCGGGCCAGGGTGCCGAAAGGCGGCGCCAGCTTGCGGTCGGGCACCTGGTCGGCCAGGTACTGGACGATGGCCGGGCCTTCGGTGAGGCGCTCGCCGCTGTCGAGCTCCAGCAGCGGCACGGAGCCCTTGGGGTTGATGGCGTAGTAGTCGGTGCCGTCCTGCAGCTTGTGCGACTTGGTGCTGGCCAGCACCAGCTCGCAGGGCAGGCCGGCTTCGTGCAGGACGATGTGCGGGCTGAGTGAACAGGCGCCGGGACTGTAGTACAGCTTCATCCAATCTCCTTCGTTCGAGGGGGGCGCTTACGATAGCCGCTGTTACGGCCCTTCGCTTCGAGTCGCCCCAATGCCGCGTTCCATCCTTTCAGAAGACCGCCTGCACCCCGCCATTCGCGCTCAGGTGGCCTCGTTGCATGCCGACGTCGTCCAGGAGGTGCTGCGCGCGGTGGCTGCGCACCCCGTGGTGGTGGTCGGAATGGCGCAAAACCCTTTCCCCAAGCGCGCACGCCGTGCGCTGGACCGCGCCGGCATCGCGCACTTCGACCTGGATTACGGCAGCTACTTCAGCCAGTGGCGCCGGCGCAACGCGCTCAAGATGTGGACGGGCTGGCCCACCTTCCCCATGGTGTTCGTCCGCGGCCAGATGGTGGGCGGCGCGCAGGACCTGGACAAGCTCCTCGCCAGCGGCGAGCTGCAGCGGCTGCTGCAGGGCTGAGGCCACAGCCGCCTCCAGGGCGGCGTGCGCTCACGGCGCGGTCTGCTGCTCCAGCCACAGCAGGCCGTGCAGGGCCTGCTCGGCCGACCCGGCGCACATGCCGGGCGAGGGCTTCAGCGAGGCGCACACGGGCGGGCGGCGCGGATCGCCAAAGATGGCGCAGCGCAGGTCCGGCAGCAGTTGCGCACAGCGCACGCCGGCCGGCTTGCCCTGCGGCATGCCGGGAATGGGGCTGGAAATGGAAGGCGCGATGCAGCAGGCACCGCAGCCCGGACGGCAATCCATGGGTTGAGGCAAAGCGGCCCGCCATGTGGGCCAACCCCCGATTGTCCCGCGTCAGTGTTGGCCCTGGCCCGGGCCGGCTTGTCAGCTTCGGTCAATGCTGCGCTGGCAGCATGCCTGCATCCTCACTGCGGCTGCATTCGCTTTTCTCTCGTCCTGCCATGCGGCACCCCCATGCCGCACTGCACCTTCCCCGCCTCCCGATGCGAGCCCGTCGCCTGCTCCCCTGGTCCATTCCCGCCGCTGCCGTGCTGGCCTGCGGCGCGTACTGGACCCAACTGCTTCACACGCAGGAGCGGGCGCGCGACCGTGCGCTGCATACCGCGGCGGCGCGTGCCGCGCACCTGGCCGACACGCTGGCGCTGCAGGCCGAGACGCTGGTGCAGTCGGCGGATTTCGTCTTGTCCACCATGGGCGCGCAATGGGGGGATCGGCAGCCGTTGCCGCCCCTGCCTTATCCGCCGGGCGCCGTACTGCAGTTGGGCGTGCTGGACGGCAAGGGCAAACTGCAGTCGCAGGACGGCAGCGTGGCGCGCGTGGTGATCGATGGCCTGCCGGCGTCCGCGCCCGGGCTGTCGGTTGGCGCGCCGGCGCGCCAGCCCGTGGCCGGCGCGGTGAGCTTCGTGCGCCCGCTGCCAGGTCAGGGCCAGGCTCAGGTGCTGCTGACCTTGTCGCCCAACTACCTCACGGGGTTGCTGCGGCGCCTGCAACCGTCACGCGGCGACCTGCTGCTGCTGGCGCGGACCGACGGCGTGGCCGTGGCGCGCAGCGACGGGCTGGTGGAGCCGCTGCCTTTCCCGGTGGGACCACTGTTCGAGCATGCGCCGCGCACGGACGAAGTGCTCAGCCAGGCTTGGCCTGCGGAAGACGGCCGGCGTATTCTGGGATGGCAGCGCGTGGGTAACACGCCGCTGCTGGCGCTGGCCGCCGTGGACGAAGCCGGCGCCTTGCGTGGCGTGCAGGCCGAGCAGGCCACGGCCCGGCGCCGCGCCGGCCTGGGCAGCGCCGCCGTGCTGGTCATGGCTGGCGTGCTGAGCCTGTTGCTGCGCCGCCGCCAACGCCGCCGTACCACCGCCGCGTCCGCGGCAGCCAAACCCCTCGGCAAGCCCGCAGGCGCTCATACGGCCACGCCGGCCAATTCCGCATCCACACCGGCCTGACAGTTAAAAGCTATTGACATCATGGTGTCAATTGAATGGCGCAAAACCTTGCCCATCGCCACCATGGACTCCGTAACCCAAGTGAACTGGATGGAGAACGGCATGGCCAAGACCGCGGCTTTCGGTGTGATGCACGTCTGCACGGCTTTTGGGGTCAGCTACGCCCTGACGGGCAGTATGACGGTGGCGGGTGCAGTGACCGTGGTGGAGCCCGTGGTGAACATGGTTGGGCACTATTTTTTCGATAAGGCGTGGGATAAGCACATGGGACATGCCCCCGCGGCGGGGCAGGCAGCCTCGCAACCTTAAAATTAAGAGTTTGCCACTTTCATGAGGCCGTCGCGGGAGCGACGGTGTCCGCCGTGCTGCATCCCCAGGAATTTGAGGTCATCGTCGTCGGCGGTGGCCACGCAGGCACCGAGGCGGCGCTGGCCGCGGCTCGCATGGGCTGCCGCACGCTGCTGCTGACCCACAACATCGAGACGCTAGGCCAGATGAGCTGCAACCCGTCCATAGGCGGGATAGGCAAGGGACATCTGGTCAAGGAGGTGGACGCCCTGGGCGGCGCCATGGCCGGGGCGACCGATGAGGCGGGCATCCAGTTCCGCATCTTGAATGCGAGCAAGGGTCCGGCCGTGCGTGCCACGCGGGCGCAGGCCGATCGCATCCTGTACAAGGCCGCCATCCGCCGCCGCCTGGAGAACCAGCCCAACCTGTGGCTGTTCCAGCAGGCCGTGGACGACTTGATGGTGGAGGGCGACCGCGTGGTGGGGGCCGTCACGCAGATCGGCCTGCGCTTCCGTGCTCGCACCGTGGTGCTGACGGCCGGTACTTTCCTGGACGGCAAGATCCACGTCGGCCTGCAGAACTACAGCGCCGGCCGCGCGGGCGACCCGCCGGCGGTGAGCCTGTCGGCCCGGCTCAAGGAATTGAAGCTGCCGCAGGGGCGGCTGAAGACCGGCACGCCGCCGCGCATCGACGGGCGCAGCATCGATTTTTCCAAGCTCACCGAGCAGCCCGGCGACCTGGACCCGGTGCCGGTGTTCAGCTTCATGGGACATGCGTCGCAGCACCCCCAGCAATTGCCTTGCTGGATCACGCATACCAACCAGCGCACGCACGACATCATCCGCAGCGGTTTTGACCGCAGCCCAATGTTCACGGGCGTGATCGAGGGCGTCGGGCCGCGCTACTGTCCGAGCATTGAAGACAAGATCAACCGCTTCGCGGACAAAGACTCGCACCAGATTTTTCTGGAGCCGGAAGGGCTGACCACGCACGAGTTTTATCCCAACGGCATCTCGACCTCGTTGCCCTTCGACATCCAGCTCGCTGCGGTGCATTCCATGCCGGGCCTGGAGAACGCGCATATCCTGCGCCCGGGCTACGCCATCGAGTACGACTACTTCGATCCGCGTGAGCTGTCGACCAGCTTCGAAACCCGCGCCATCAAGGGCCTGTTCTTCGCGGGCCAGATCAACGGCACTACCGGCTATGAGGAAGCGGCGGCCCAAGGCTTGTTCGCCGGACTCAATGCTGCGCTGCAGTCCCAGGACAAAGCGCCCTGGCTGCCGGGCCGCGATCAAGCTTATCTTGGCGTGTTGGTGGATGACCTCATCACGCGCGGCGTGAGCGAGCCTTACCGCATGTTCACCAGCCGCGCTGAGTTCCGCCTGCAACTGCGTGAGGACAACGCCGATCTGCGTCTCACCGAGGAAGGTCGCCGTTTGGGCCTGGTGGGTGATGAGCGTTGGGATGCTTTCAACCGCAAGCGCGACGCTGTTTCACGTGAAACACAGCGCCTGCGCCAGACCTGGGTACACCCGCGCTGGCTGGCGGCTGAGCAGGGTGAAGCCTTGTTGGGCAAGGCGATTGAACGTGAGTACCCCCTTGTCGACTTGCTGCGTCGACCCGGTGTGGACTGGGACAAGGTGGCAACGGCCGACGCGCTGGTGAAGCAGGCACGCAGCAGCGAGGAGGCGCCTGTTTCACGTGAAACACTGCGCGCTGAACTTGGGGAGGAACTGGCTGACGCCGTCATCGAGCAGGTGGAGATTGGCGTCAAGTACGCCGGCTACATCGACAAGCAGCAGGAAGAAGTGCAGCGCGCGGCGCAATACGAGAAGCTGCCCTTGCCGGAGGATCTGGATTATTCCGAGATCGCGGCCTTGTCCTTTGAAGTGCGCCAAAAGCTGGCCAAGCACCGTCCGGCGACCTTGGGCCAAGCTTCGCGCATCTCGGGCATCACCCCAGCCGCCATTTCGCTGCTGCTGGTGCACCTGCGCAAGGGCAGTTGGAAAGAGTTCAAGACGGCCCTGCCCGTGACGAACGACCAGACGGGCTGAACTCATGGAACAAGCTGAAGAACTGCGCATTGCCGCGCTGGTGGAACAACTGGGTTTGCCTGCCGATGAGGCCCAGTTGCGCCGGATCGCCGAGTACCTTGCCTTGCTGCAGCGCTGGAACAAGTCCTACAACCTCACCGCGCTGCGCGACCCGGCCCAGATGTTCACGCACCATTTGGCCGACTGCCTCGCGGCTTTGCCGCCGCTGCAGCGGGCACTGGCCGCACGGCCGGCGCAGCAGTTGACATTGCTGGATGTGGGCAGCGGTGGGGGCTTGCCCGGTGTGCTCATTGCCATCTTGTGCCCGCAGCTCCAGGTGAGCTGCGTGGATACGGTGGGCAAGAAGGCAGCGTTCATCCGCCAGGCCGGCGCCGAGTTGGGCCTGCGCAACCTGCGAGCCGAGCATGCCCGGGTGGAGCAATTGCCCAGTCGCTACGACATCATCACCAGCCGCGCCTTTGCCACTTTGGCTGACTTCGTGGCCTTGACCCGGAACCGCTTGGCGCCGGATGGCCTGTGGATGGCCATGAAGGGCAAGCAGCCGGACGACGAAATTTCGGTGTTGCCGGGCGACGTGGACGTGTTTCACGTGGAACCTTTGCAGGTTCCAGGTTTGGATGCGGAACGTTGCTTGATTTGGATGCGCCCGCGGCGCTGAGACGGGACAATCACGGTTTCCGTTCCGGACGGGCCGGGCGGGCCACGAACCTTTGGAGGAGAGCATGCTCGGCATAGACGTCGGCGCCTTCTGCGCGGCCGTGGTCCTGTTTCTGGCCTTGCCTGGACCAGGGACTTTCATGCTGCTCAGCAGCACGGGGCAGGGCGGGTTCAACGGTGGTGCGGCGGCGACGCTTGGGCTGATCCTGGGTGATCAGGTGTTGCTGTGGTTGGCGGTAGCCGGCGTGGCGGCACTGCTGGCAGCCAATCCGCTGTTGTTCAAGGGCCTGCAGATCGCCGGTGCGGCTTACCTGGGCTGGCTGGGCTTGAAAATGCTGCTGGCCCGCGACGGTGATGGCGCCTTGCCCGTGCGCGTGACGCCGGGCCATTACCTGCGCCAGGGGCTGCTGATCACGCTGTCCAACCCCAAAGCCATCGTTTTCTACATGGCCTTTTTCCCGCTGTTCATAGACCCGGGCCGCCAGCAAGGCGTCTGGACGTTTGCCTTCATGGCGCTGCTGATTGCGTCCATCACGGCCTTGTGGTGCCTGACGCTCTGCGCCGGTGCGCAAGCCTTGTCTGCCTACGTGCGTGCGCATCGCCGCTTGGCACGCACGCTGCAGCGCCTGGCCGGCCTGGCGCTGCTGGGTTTTGGCTTGCGCCTGGTGCGCTGATTCAATGCACCGGCTTCCACTCCACCATCACAACAATCACCCCTGACCATGGCCAAGATCTTTTGCATCGCAAACCAGAAGGGTGGCGTGGGCAAGACCACCACCGCCGTCAACCTCGCCGCCGGCTTGGCGCGCATAGGCCAGCGCGTGCTGGTGGTGGACCTGGACCCGCAGGGCAACGCCACCATGGGCTCCGGCGTGGACAAGCGCACCCTGGAGCACAGCGTGTACGAGGTGCTGCTGGAAGCCGTATCCGTGGCCGAGGCGCGCGTGCATGCGGAAAAGGCCGGCTACGACGTGTTGGGCGCCAACCGCGAGCTCTCTGGCGCCGAGGTGGAACTGGTCGGGGTGGAGCGCCGTCAGGACAGGCTGCGCGGCGCGTTGGCGGCCTGTGACGCAGACTATGACTTCGTGCTGGTCGATTGCCCCCCGTCGCTGAGCCTGCTCACGCTCAATGGCATGTGTGCGGCACATGGCGTGGTCGTCCCCATGCAATGCGAGTATTTCGCGCTGGAAGGGCTGACGGATCTGGTCAACACCATCAAGCAGATTCACGCCAGCCTGAACCCTCGGCTGCAAATCATCGGCCTGCTGCGGGTGATGTTCGATCCGCGCATGACGCTGCAGCAGCAGGTCAGCGAGCAGTTGAAAGTGCACTTCGGTGACAAGGTCTTTGACAGTGTCATTCCGCGCAACGTGCGTCTGGCCGAGGCGCCCAGCTACGGCCAGCCGGGCGTGGTGTTCGACCCGGCTGCCAAGGGGGCACAGGCCTACGTGGAGTTTGCGCAGGAGCTGGTCAAGCGCTGCGCCAAGCGCTGAATCTGTCGATCCCATGCGCCCATGAAAAAGCCGCCCGCAGGCGGCTCTTGAAGGCCCTGCAAGGGCCGGTGTAGCGCTTACAGGCCCAAACCCTCGTCCAGGCCCAAATGAATGTTCATGGACTGTACCGCGGCACCGCTGGCACCCTTGCCCAGGTTGTCCAGGCGCGCCATGACGATGGCTTGCTGCCCGTTGGCGAAGACGGCGATGTCCACTCGGTTGGTGTCGTTGTTGGCCTGCACGTCGAAGAAGCCGCCATCGAGGTTGGCCGCATCGCCCAGGGGCAGGACCTTGATGAAGCGCTCACCCTCGTAATGCGCCTCATAGGCCGCATGCAGCCGCTGTGCGTCGGTGCCGGCGGCCAGTTGCGAGAGGTGCAGCGGCACGCTCACGCACAGTCCCTTGAGGAAGGGGCCGACCACGGGCATGAATACCGGCGTGGTCTGCAGCCCCGTGTGCGCCGTCATCTCCGGAATGTGCTTGTGCGCCAGCGTCAGCCCGTAGGGGCGCGGCGAGGCCAGTTTTGCATTACCGCCAGCCTCGTACTCGGCGATCATGCTTTTGCCACCGCCGGAATAGCCCGTCAGCGAGGTGGCCGACAGCGGCAGCGTGGGCGCGACGATGCCGGCGTCTATGAGCGGACGCAGCAGCAAAATGAAGGCCGTGGAGTGGCAGCCCGGGTTGGAGATGCGCTTGGACTCGCGGATCAGCTCGCGCTGCCCCTTGGCCAGCTCCGGCAGGCCGAAGACCCAGCCCGGCGCCGTGCGGTGCGCGGTGCTGGCATCGATCAGGCAGGACTTGGGATTGCGCACCAGCGAGGCCGCTTCGCGCGAGGCGGCATCCGGCAGGCACAGGAAGGACACCGCGGCCGCATCCAGCAGCCGGGCCCGCTCGGCCGGGTCCTTGCGCTTGTCGGGATCAATGCGCAGCAACTCGACGTCGTCGCGCTGCGCCAGGTACTCATGGATGCGCAGGCCGGTGGTGCCCTCTTGCCCATCCACGAACACGGTATGTTTCATCTTCGCCTCTCCACTTCGAGCAAACGTAAAAGGATAAGCCAAGCCCCATGGATGACTTGCAAGTGCTGATCCTGCCCGGCTGGCAGGGATCCGGCCCCGAACACTGGCAAAGCCGCTGGGAGCAGCGCCACGGCTTTACCCGCGTGCAGCAGGACGACTGGCTGTGGCCGCGCCGCGGCGACTGGATGACGCAACTGGAAGAGGCCGTGCTGAGCCGCCGGGGCCCGCTGCTGCTGGCCGCACACAGCCTGGGCTGCCAACTGGTGGCCGCCTGGGCCGCGCATTCGCGCCACACCGACCGCGTCGCCGGCGCGCTGCTGGTGGCGCCGCCTGACGTGGAACGCGACGACATGCCGCCCAACGTGTACTCCTGGCGGCCCATCGTCCGCTGGCGCCTGCCCTTCGCGGCCGTGGCGGTCGTGAGCTCCAACGATGCCTATTGCGCGCCTGAGCGTGCCGCCGGCATGGCGCACGACTGGGGCGCCCGCTTGGTGGAGGTGGGCGCGGCTGGCCACATCAATGCCGACTCCGGCCTGGGCGACTGGGCACAAGGTCTCGAACTGTTGCGCCAAGTGGGGATGGCGGGTGGCCTATCGCCGACAATCACGCCATGGTGACGAAGAAACCCAAGGGGCTGGGACTGGGCCTCGAAGCCTTGCTTGGGCCGCGTGTGGAAGCGCCTGAAGCGCCTCCATCGGCCCTGAAGCTGGAACTGCTGCTGCCCGGCCGCTATCAGCCGCGCACGCGCATGGACGAAGGCTCGCTTTACGAGCTGGCCGAAAGCATCAAGAGCCAGGGCGTGATGCAGCCCATCCTCGTGCGCCCGGCGCAGGAGGGACGCTACGAGATCATCGCCGGCGAGCGGCGCAGCCGCGCGGCCAAGCTCGCCGGGCTGGACGAGGTACCGGTGCTGGTGCGCGAGGTGCCGGACGAATCGGCCGCCGTGATGGCGCTGATCGAAAACATCCAGCGCGAAGATCTCAACCCGCTGGAAGAGGCCCAAGGCCTGCAGCGCCTGATCAACGAGTTCAACCTGACGCACGAGCAGGCCGCCCGCGCCGTGGGCCGCTCGCGCAGCGCCGCCAGCAACCTGCTGCGCCTGCTCAACCTGTGCCCGCAGGTGCAGCAAATGCTCATGGCCGGCGACCTGGACATGGGCCACGCGCGCGCGCTGCTGTCGGTGGATGCGGCGCAGCAAATCCTGCACGCCAACGAGATCGTGGCCCGCAAGCTCTCGGTGCGCGAGGCGGAAAAACTCGTCGCCCGCCAATCGGCGCCGGCCAAGCCCAAGCCCGGTCCACAGGCACCGCAGGACAAGTCGCGCGATCTGCAGCGCATCGAGGAACTGCTGGCCGATGCGCTCACCGCCGCGGTGGAAATCCGCATCCGCCGCAAGACGCTGCGTGGCGAAAAGGGCGAAATCGCCATCGCCTTCGGCTCGCTGGACGAGCTCAACGGCCTGCTGGACAAGCTGGGCGTCAAGGAAGGCTGAAAAGCTGCCGCAGCGGCATCAGTGTGCTGATGGCTTGCGCAGGCAAGCTACCACTCCGGCACAGATAGGTGCTGCCGCTACTGCTGCAGTGATTCCAGGAAGCGGCGCTGCCACCAGTGCACGTCGTACTCGCGGATGTTGGCCAGCAGCCGCTGGTGGCGCGTCTGGCGCTCCTCCAGCGGCATGTGCAGGGCGTGCTGTATGGCGTCGGCCGTGCCGTCGCTGTCGTAAGGATTGACGAGCAGCGCGTCGCGCAACTGCTCGGCGGCGCCGGCAAAGCGCGAGAGCACCAGCACGCCGGGGTCGGCCTCGTCCTGGGCGGCAATGAACTCCTTGGCCACCAGATTCATGCCGTCGCGCAGCGGCGTCACCAGTGCCACGCGGCTGGCCCTGTAGAGGCCCGGCAGCCGCTTGCGCGCCACGGTGCGGTGGATGTAGCGGATGGGCATCCAGTCCAGCTCGCCGTAGTTGCCGTTGATGGAGCCGCACAGGCCCTCCAACTGGCGGCGCAGGTCGTTGTAGGCCCCCACCGTCTCGCGCGAGGGCGAGGCAATCTGTATGAGCGTGGCGCTGTTGCAGTTGCCCGGGTAGCGCTGCAGCAGGCTGCGCATGGCGCGCAGGCGCTGCGGCAGGCCCTTGGAGTAGTCCAGCCGGTCCACACCCACCAGCAGCCGGCGCTTGGCGTACTGGTCGCGCATGGTGGCCAGCGTTTCCTGCGCCTCGCGGCCCTGGGTGAGCGAGGCGAACTCGTCCACGTCTATGCCGATGGGAAAGGCCTGCACGCGCAGCTCGCGGCCGAAGGCGCTGAAGCGGCCGTCGGCCGCCTGCTCGGCCTGGGCCTCGGTGTAGACGTAGCGCGCGAAGTGGTTGAGGTCGGTCTGGCTTTGCAGGCCCACCAGGTCGTAGGCGAAGAGGGCGCGTATGAGCCATTCGTGCGCCGGGATGGCGGCCATGATCAGCGGCGGCGGCAGCGGAATGTGCAGGAAAAAACCTATGCGCTGGCGGCAGCCCAGGGAGCGCAGCTCCTCGGCCAGCGGGATGAGGTGGTAGTCGTGCACCCAGATCAAGTCGTCCGGGCGCAGCAGCGGCAGCACTTGCTGCGCGAACATGCGGTTCACGCGCCGGTAGCCGCCTATGTAGCCGGCATCGAAGTCGGCCAGATCCAGCCGGTAATGGAACACAGGCCACAGCACGCCGTTGGAGTAGCCCAGGTAGTAGGCGTCGTGGTCCTCCTGGGTGAGGTCCACGGTGGCCAGGGTGACGTCACCGGCACGCTGCACGTGCAATTGGGGCTGCGCCTGCGCGGCGGCATCGGTTTTCTCGACGATGTTGCCGCTCCAGCCGAACCAAAGGCCGCCGGTGGCGTTGAGCGCCTCGCCCAGCGCCACGGCCAAGCCGCCCGCCGCGGTTTTGCGCGGGTCGGCCACGCGGTTGGAGACAACGACCAATCGCGGCATGTCTGTTCTTCCTCTTTGCAGCACGCGCGGGGCGCATGCCTTTGCTTCCAATTTCCCGCCGCCGCCTTGCCGGCGCGGAACGGGCCCGTGCTGCGCCCAGGGCAGGCCATGTGCCTTGCCTTGGGCGTGTGCAGCGCCCGGCAAAGCCGGCATGAGCGCCTGCCTGCTCGACAGCCCGCGGCCGTTCAAGGCAACACCTGAGCCTTGCCGGGCAGAGGCACTGTCTGTGGGCGCGCTTGCCCTGTTGCGGTGCAGCGGGCAAACGGCGTGCGTGGCTCACGCTTGGCTTGCGGACGCGGCTGGAGATGCCGCTGGCGTATCGCCTAGCGTGATGCTGGAGAAGGAGTCGTCAGCGTTGCCAGCGCCTGCCGCAGCCAGGCTTGCAGCGCCGCCGGATCGCCCAGGCGGTGGTGTGCACAGGTATCGCCGGCGCCCACCTTGACGGCGATGCCGCCCAATGCCTGCACCGTCTCGAAAGCGGCCTCGTCAGTGACGTCGTCGCCAAAAAACCACGGACACCGGCCCTGGAAGGGCGCTTCCTCCAGGAAGGCGCGCACGGCGGCACCCTTGCCGGCAGCACGGGGTTTCATCTCCAGCACCTGCTTGCCGCGCATGAGCGCCATATCCGGCAGTTGCTGCAGCGCCTCCGTCATGGCGGTCAGGCATGGGGCTTCAAGCGACGGTGCCTGGCGGTAGTGCAGGGCGATGGCGCTGGACTTTTCTTCCAGCAGCAATCCCGGATGGGCTGCCACCAAGGCACGCAGGGCGGGCAGCACCTTGTCCAGCTTGGGCGCGGGCAGGCGGTGCCAGCGCCCGTCTGCGGCGCGCCGCTCGGCCCCGTGCACGCCCGCGGCCGGCAGTTGCAGCGGAGAGAGGAAATGGTCTATCTCGGCGATGGGACGGCCGGTGACGATGGCCAGTGCCCTGTCCAGCGCGCCGGCCAACTGGTCCAGCAAGGACGGGATGTCAGCGTGCACGGTGACGGCTTGCGGATGGGCAGCGATATCGGCCAGCGTGCCGTCGAAGTCCAGAAATACGGCACAAGCGGTGCTGGGAGGCGGCAATTCAGACATCCGGTCAGCCTAGCCGTCGGCGCCTACAGTGCCGAAAACGAATGCAACGGCCGCCGCAGGGGGATTGAACCTGCCCGTGGCTTGTGGCCCGGAAGGCGTTCAAAGTGCGGGAAAGCCCTCAGAACTCGCCCCATCGAAATGTGAACGAATGAGGCAAACAAGCGACGCGGTTGTAACGCGAACAAGACACAGCGTGCATGTCAGCCGCCGACAAGGCAGCATCGTTGAAATGGCTCATGCGGGCGCGCCAAACCTGCACCAGAAAGGAGGGACCCAGCGGGGCACGGTCCTTGCTGAGAGAGGGACAGGCGCTGTCGCAAGACCCGCCTTGTGAATCGCGCTGACTTTGGCTCCCTTGGAGGGACGATCACGCAAGCCACACGCTGAAGACCGGAAAGCTCTGATGGCGCCCGGGCCCGTACAGCCGGGACTTCATCAGAACTTCCCAGACGCTCTGGCGGCCGGCTACCGCCTGTGTGCGTCTTCCATTCAAGGAGGTCCCATGGACGTGATCAGCAGCTTCGCCGCCCGTTACGAACGCACCCGCGAGGAAGAGCTCTCGCTGGAGGAATACCTCGCGGAGTGCAAGCGCAACCCGCTGGCCTACGCCACCGCGGCCGAGCGCATGCTCAAGGCCATAGGCGAGCCGCAGATGGTTGATACGCGCAACGATCCGCGCCTCTCACGCATCTTCGCCAACAAGGTCATCAAGATCTACCCGGCCTTCGCCGAGTTCTACGGCATGGAGGACTCGATCGAGCAGGTCGTCTCCTACTTCCGCCATGCCGCGCAGGGGCTGGAGGAAAAGAAGCAGATCCTCTATCTGCTGGGCCCCGTGGGCGGCGGCAAGAGCTCCATCGCCGAGCGGCTCAAGCAGCTCATGCAGGAAGTGCCCTTCTATTCAATCAAAGGCTCGCCGGTGAACGAGAGCCCGCTGGGCCTCTTCGACGCGGTGGAGGATGGTCCCATCCTGGAAAAGGAATACGGCATCCCGCGCCGCTACCTCAACCGCATCCTTTCGCCCTGGGCGGTAAAGCGGCTGGAGGAGTTCGGCGGCGACATCCGGCGCTTCCGCGTCGTCAAGCGCTATCCGTCTGTGCTCAAGCAGATCGGCATCGCCAAGACCGAGCCGGGCGACGAGAACAACCAGGACATCAGCTCCCTGGTGGGCAAGGTCGACATCCGCAAGCTCGAAACCTACGCGCAGGACGACCCCGACGCCTACAGCTACTCCGGCGGCCTGTGCCTGGCCAACCAGGGACTGCTGGAGTTCGTGGAAATGTTCAAGGCGCCCATCAAGGTGCTGCACCCGTTGCTCACGGCCACGCAAGAGAGCAACTTCAAGGGCACCGAAGGCTTTGGCGCCATTCCCTTCGACGGCGTGGTACTGGCGCACAGCAACGAGAGCGAGTGGAAGGCTTTCCGCAATAACAAGAACAACGAGGCGTTCCTCGACCGCATCTACATCGTCAAGGTGCCGTACTGCCTGCGCGTGAGCGAGGAAATCAAGATCTACGAGAAGCTCATCCGCAACTCCTCGCTGGCGCAGGCCACTTGCGCGCCGGGCACGCTCAAGATGATGAGCCAGTTCGCCGCGCTCACGCGGCTCAAGGAGCCCGAGAACTCCAGCCTCTTCAGCAAGATGCAGGTGTATGACGGTGAAAACCTGAAGGACACTGACCCGCGCGCCAAGAGCTACCAGGAGTACCGCGACTACGCCGGCGTGGACGAAGGCATGAGCGGCATCAGCACGCGCTTCGCCTTCAAGATCATTTCCAAGGTCTTCAACTTCGACTCCACCGAAGTCGCCGCCAACCCCGTGCACCTGATGTACGTGCTAGAGCAGCAGATCGAGCGCGAGCAGTTCCCGCCGGAGCTGGAGCAGAAGTACATCGCCTTCATCAAGGAGCAGCTGGCGCCGCGCTACGCGGAGTTCATAGGCAAGGAGATACAGACTGCCTACCTGGAGAGCTACAGCGAGTACGGGCAGAACATCTTCGACCGCTACGTCACCTACGCCGACTACTGGATACAAGACCACGAGTACCGCGACACCGACACCGGCGAGGTGTTCGATCGCGCCTCGCTCAACGCGGAGTTGGAAAAGATCGAGAAGCCCGCGGGCATTGCCAATCCCAAGGACTTCCGCAACGAGATCGTCAACTTTGTGTTGCGTGCGCGGGCCAACAACCAGGGCAAGAACCCGGTGTGGACCAGTTACGAGAAGCTGCGCACCGTGATCGAGAAGAAGATGTTCAGCAACACCGAGGAGTTGTTGCCCGTCATCAGCTTCAACGCCAAGGCCAGCGCCGACGAAGCCAAGAAGCACGAGGACTTCGTCACCCGCATGGTGCAAAAGGGCTACACGCCCAAGCAGGTGCGGCTGCTGTGCGAGTGGTACCTGCGCGTTCGCAAGAGCAGCTGACCGCCGTGCGCCACGGCACCGACGGGAGACGTCATGCTTCAACAGATCATCGATCGCAGGCTCGCGGGCAAAAACAAGTCCATAGGCAACCGCGAGCGCTTTCTGCGCCGTTACCGCGACCAGATCCGCGAGGCGGTCAAGCGCGCGGTGGACGGGCGCGGCATCCGTGACATAGAGCGCGGCGAGGAGATCTCCATCCCGAAGAAGGACATCTCCGAGCCGGTGTTCCACCACGGCCAGGGCGGCATCCGCGAGGTCGTGCACCCGGGCAACCAGGAGTACATCCGCGGCGACCGCATACAGCGGCCCAAAGGGGGTGGTGGGGGGGGCAGCGGCAGCGGTCAGGCCAGCGACTCCGGCGAGGGCGAGGATGATTTCGTCTTCACCCTCTCCAAGGAGGAGTTCATGCAGGTCTTCTTCGAGGACCTGGCCCTGCCGCACCTCGTGCGCACCCAGATCGCCGAGGTGCCGGAGTGGAAGAGCCAGCGCGCGGGCTTCACCGCCGACGGCACGCCCAACAACCTGCACGTGCTGCGCTCCATGCGCGGTGCCCTGGGCCGGCGCATCGCACTGGGCTCGGAGTCGCGGCGCGAGCTGCGCGAGCTGGAGGAGCGGCTGGAGAAGCTGCAGGCGCATCCGCATCCCACGCCGGCCCTGGCCGAGCGTGAGATCGCGGAGATCCAGGAGCAGATCCAGGCGCTGCGCAGCCGTCTGGCGCGCATCCCTTACCTGGACCCGATAGACCTGCGCTTTCGCAACCGGGTGCGCGTGCCCGTGCCCTCGTCCAAGGCGGTCATGTTCTGCCTCATGGACGTCTCGGGCTCCATGGACGAGTCGCGCAAGGACCTGGCCAAGCGCTTCTTCATCCTGCTCTACCTGTTCCTGACCAAGCACTACGAGAAGATCGAGCTCGTCTTCATCCGCCACCACACCCAGGCGCAGGAAGTGGACGAGCAGAACTTTTTCCACGCCACGGAAACCGGCGGCACCGTGGTCTCCAGCGCGCTGGTGCTGATGGAGGAAATCGTGCGCCAGCGCTACGCCGGTGGCGACTGGAACATCTACGGCGCACAGGCCAGCGACGGCGACAACTGGCACCACGACAGCGGTCGCTGCCGCGAGTTGCTGTCCGAAAAAATCCTGCCGCTGTGCCGCTACTACGCCTACGTGCAGGTGGCCGAGGAAGAGCAAAACCTCTGGGAGGAATACACACAGCTGCTGGGCACGCACGCCCACTTCGCCATGCGCAAGGCCACCGAGGCCTCGCAGATTTATCCCGTGTTCCGCGACCTCTTCAAAAAGGAAGGAGCGGTGGCTGCATGAACGCCGTCGTCATCAGGAATCCGCTGCGCGAGCCGCTGCCGTTGGCCGCGCGGCCACGCGAGCCGCTACCCGGTCCCAGCGACTGGACTTTCGAACTCATACAGCAGTACCACGACGTGATCCGCTCCACAGCGGACCGTTTCGGCCTGGACACCTATCCCAACCAGCTCGAAATCATCACCGCCGAGCAGATGATGGATGCCTACGCCTCCGTGGGCATGCCCGTGAACTACCGGCACTGGAGCTACGGCAAGGAGTTCATCGCCACCGAGAAGAACTACCGCCGCGGCTTCATGGGCTTGGCTTACGAGATCGTCATCAATTCGAACCCCTGCATCAGCTATCTGATGGAGGAGAACACGATGGCGATGCAGGCCCTGGTCATCGCCCACGCCGCTTACGGCCACAACAGCTTCTTCAAGGGCAACTACCTGTTCCGGATGTGGACGGACGCGTCCTCCATCATCGACTACCTGGTCTACGCCAAGAACTACATCGCCGAATGCGAGGAGCGCCACGGGCTGGACACGGTCGAGTCCTTCCTGGACTCCTGCCACGCCCTGGCCAACCACGGCGTGGACCGCTACCGCCGCCCAAGCAAGCGCACGCTGGCGCAGGAACTGGCCGAGCGCAAGGACCGCGAGAACTACGCGCAGCAGCAGGTCAACGACCTCTGGCGCACCCTGCCGCGCCGCCAGGACGACCCCAAGGAAGCCGCCGAGTCGCAGCGCCGCTTCCCCGATGAGCCGCAGGAGAACCTGCTCTACTTCATCGAAAAGAATGCCCCGCTGCTGGAGCCCTGGCAGCGCGAGATCGTGCGCATCGTGCGCAAGGTGGCTCAGTACTTCTACCCGCAGCGCCAGACGCAGGTGATGAACGAGGGCTGGGCCACCTTTTGGCACCACCGGCTGCTCAATCAGATGTACGACGACGGCTACCTCACCGACGGCGTGATGATGGAGTGGCTCAAGTCGCACACCAACGTCATCTACCAGCCGCCCGTGGGCCACAAGGCCTACAGCGGGCTCAACCCGTATGCGCTGGGCTTTGCGATGTACACCGACCTCAAGCGCATCTGCGAGGAGCCCACGGTCGAGGACAAGCAGTGGTTCCCGGACATTGCCGGCGCCCCCTGGCTACCCACGCTGGACGAGGCCATGCGCAACTTCAAGGACGAGAGCTTCATTGGCCAGTACCTTTCGCCCAAAATGATGCGCGACTTCCGCCTTTTCGCCATCGTCGATGACGAAAAGGACAGCGAGATCGAAGTCAGCGCCATCCACGACGAGCAGGGCTACCGCCGCGTGCGCGAGGCGCTCTCCCGTCAGTACGACCTGGGTACCCGCGAGCCCAACATCCAGGTCTGGAACGTCAACCTGCGCGGCGACCGCTCGCTCACCCTGCGGCATATGCAGCACCAAGACCGCCCCCTGGCCGACACTGCGCAGGAAGTGCTGCGCCACGTCGCCCGCCTGTGGGGATTCGGCGTGCATCTGGAAAGCGTGGATAGCCGCGGCGAGGTGCGCAAGCGTTGGTCCGTGCCGGCACCGCCGGTCTGAGGCGCTTTGGGGCCTGAGGCTGCGCTGCCTCAACGGGCAGCCTCAGGCTGTTTCCAGCGGCTCATGGGGTTCGAATTGACGCTGCGCTGCGCCCACCACTTGGGCAGCGCAGCGCGATACCAGCGGCGATGCCGGTAAAAGCTGCCGATGCGTGGAAATTCACGGCAGATGCGGACAACTTAAAACCCCCGCGCTTCACTTGCCGGGTGTTAACCCCAACAATGGGGTTTGACGGAGCCGTGGTTGCCAGGCCGTTGGGCTCCTCATTCTTTCTTGCACACGCGATGTCACCGCGCCTTGCCGCGCGTTGCGTTGTGGCCGTGCCCCGCTTTGCCGCATCTTTCCGCCGCGCCGCCGGTGGAGCCATCCGTCGCAGTACCCGCATGAAACTTCTGGGCGTTCAACTCCGCAAACCTTCTTTCAACGAAGTCACCGCATCTGCCGTCATGGCCGCTGGCCTGTGGCTGCTCTACGTCGCCGCGCTGCATGCCAGCGGCGGCGTCTTCGAACCCATCAACGCCGGCGCTACGCTGCTGGTCATCTTCTGGGGCTGCGTGTGCGTGCGCCTAGGCATCCATGTCGGCCGCGGCCTGCCGCACTTGGCCCTCAATGTGGGCCTGGGTGCTGCGCTCTTGGGGGTGTACCAGGCGCTCATCACGCTCTTTGGTTGATGGCAACGGGCGTGCCCGTCCAGATCCTTCTGGCTGCGTACTCTGAAGGCCGCACCGCGGTCTCACTTCCGGCTGCGAAACGCTGTGCGTCCGTTGCCTACCGTCTTGAGCCCTTCTGACCCGGCCAGAGGGCCGCGCGGGCGCTGCTAGCATCCCGCGATGGCCAACCGACTCACACAAATCGCCACCCGCACTGGCGACGACGGCTCCACCGGCTTGGGCGACGGCAGCCGTGTGCCCAAGGACCACCTGCGCATCCATGCCTTGGGCGAGGTGGACGAGCTCAACTCCCACCTTGGCGTGCTGCTGTGCGAGCCGCTGCCGGATGAGGTGCGCGAGCTGCTGGTGACCATCCAGCACGAGCTGTTCAACTTGGGCGGCGAGCTCTCCATCCCCGGCTACGAGTTGCTCAAGGGTGACGCCGTGATTCGGCTGGACGAGGCGCTGGCCGACTACAACAGCCGCTTGCCGCGCCTGCAAGAATTCATATTGCCCGGTGGCAGCCGCAGTGCCGCGCTGGCCCACGTGGCCCGCACCGTGGCGCGCCGCGCCGAGCGCGCGCTGGTGACGCTGGGTGCGCAGGATCCACTGCGTCCCGAGCCGCGCCACTACCTCAACCGGCTGTCGGACCTGCTCTTCGTCCTGGCCCGCGTGCTCAACCGCGCCAATCTCGATGGCCTGGGTGGAGACGACGTGTACTGGCACAGCGAGCGGCTGCAGCGCGGCTGAGCCCCGCCGCCCTCCGTTTTCCAGTCTTCAAAACGGCAGCGGCCCTTGCCTTCCGGCAGGGCCGCTGTTGCTTTTCAAGCTGCCGCATCCGCGCACGAGCGCGGAACGCAGCACTGCCCGCGCGTCAGCCGCGGCGCGCCTTCACGGCGGCGCTGAGTTCTTCCAGCACGGTGAGCGAGTCGTCCCAGCCGATGCAGGCGTCGGTGATGCTCTGGCCGTAAGCGAGCTTCGTGGCGTCGTCCTTGCCCGGCGTGAACTTTTGGGCGCCGGCCACCAGGTGGCTTTCCACCATCACGCCGAAAACGGAGCGGCTGCCGCCGCGGATCTGCCCCGCGATGTCGCGAGCCACATCCACCTGGCGCTCGTGCTTCTTGCTGCTGTTGGCGTGGCTGAAGTCCACCATCAGCGAGCAGTCCAGCCCGGCGGCCTGCAGGTCGCGGCAGGCGGCGGCCACGTGGTCGGCGTCGTAGTTGGGCGCCTTGCCGCCGCGCAGGATGACGTGGCAGTCCGGGTTGCCCTTGGTTTGCACCGTGGCGACCTGGCCGTTCTTGTGCACCGACAGGAAGTGGTGCGGGCGCGAGGCGGCCTGGATGGCGTCGATGGCGATCTTGATGTTGCCGTCCGTGCCGTTCTTGAAGCCGATAGGCGCCGAGATGCCGGAGGCCAGCTCGCGGTGCACCTGGCTCTCGGTGGTGCGCGCGCCGATGGCACCCCAGGCGATGAGGTCGCCGATGTACTGCGGCGAGATCACGTCCAGAAACTCGCTGGCCGCGGGCAGTCCCAGGCGGTTGATCTCCACCAGCAGTTGACGCGCGATGCGCAGGCCCTCGTCGATGCGGTAGCTCTCGTCCAGGTACGGGTCGTTGATCAGCCCCTTCCAGCCCACCGTGGTGCGCGGCTTCTCGAAGTACACGCGCATCACCACTTCCAGCGTGTCGGCGTAGCGCGTGCGCTGCTCCATGAGGCGGCGCGCGTACTCCAGCGCGGCCTGCGGGTCATGGATGGAGCAGGGGCCCATGATGACCAGCAGCCGGTCGTCCTGGCCGTGCAGCATCTGGCCGATGCGCTGGCGCGTCTGCGTCACCAGCGCCTCCACGGGCGTGCTGCGAATGGGGAAGAAGCGGATGAGGTGCTCGGGCGGAGGCAAGGGCGTGATGTCCTGGATGCGGGCGTCGTCGGTCTGGCTGGTTCGATCCGGAGGGGCTTGCCAGCCCTCAGCGACGGCAGGCGGCGATTTCAGGTTCTCGGTCATGGCACTCGGCTCCAGGAAATGACGGGTTCGGGTCGGTAGGGATGAAAAAAAACCGCCGGGGGTCTCCCGGCGGTTTTGAGGAATCTGCTCTGCGCTTCGTCTGTCGGCTTAAGCGCGGGCCTCTCCTCCGCCGGGGCGGTGCGAGAACCAATAAAAGCCGAAGAAAAATCGTGCGAAACGCATAAGTCCCGGATCATGGGGTGAACCCCATGAACGCGTCAACGCATTTCGGGTACGTACCAGATCGTTCATTTCTCCAGCCCGCACCCGGTGTGAATGCTCAGGCCGTGCCGCCCACGGTCAGGCCGTCGATGCGCAGCGTGGGCTGGCCCACGCCCACGGGCACGCTCTGGCCTTCCTTGCCGCAGGTGCCCACGCCGGTGTCGAGCTGCAGGTCGTTGCCGATCATGGACACGCGCGTGAGCGCGTCCGGACCGTTGCCTATGAGCGTGGCGCCCTTGACCGGGTAGAGGATCTTGCCGTTCTCCACCCAGTAGGCTTCGCTGGCCGAGAACACGAACTTGCCGCTGGTGATGTCCACCTGCCCGCCGCCGAAGTTCACCGCGTACAGGCCCTTCTTGATGGAGGCGACGATCTCGTCCTTGGGCTTGTCGCCGGCCAGCATGTAGGTGTTGGTCATGCGCGGCATGGGCAGGTGGGCGTAGCTCTCGCGCCGGCCGTTGCCCGTGGGCTTGACCTTCATGAGCCGCGCATTGAGCGAGTCCTGGATGTAGCCGCGCAGGATGCCGTCCTCGATGAGCACCGTGCGCTGCGTGGCGCAGCCCTCATCGTCCACGTTGAGCGAGCCGCGGCGGTCGGGCAGCGTGCCGTCGTCCAGCACCGTCACGCCCTTGGCCGCCACGCGCTGTCCGACGCGTCCGGCGAACGCGCTGGAGCCCTTGCGGTTGAAGTCGCCCTCCAGCCCGTGGCCAATGGCCTCGTGCAGCAGGATGCCCGGCCAGCCCGGGCCCAGCACCACGGTCATCTCGCCCGCCGGGGCCGGGCGCGCCTCCAGGTTGGTGAGCGCGGCGTTGACGGCCTGGTCCACGTAGCGGTCAATCACGTCGTCCTGGAAGTAATTGAGGCCGAAGCGCCCGCCGCCGCCGCCGGAGCCGATCTCGCGCCGCCCGTTGGATTCGGCGATCACGGTCACCGACAGCCGCACCAGCGGCCGCACGTCCGCCGCGCGCGTGCCGTCGGCGCGCGCCACCATCACCACGTCGTGCTCAGCCGCCAGGCCCGCCATCACCTGGACGATGCGCGGGTCGCGCGCGCGGGCGCGCTGCTCCACCTTCTCCAGCAGCGCCACCTTCTGCGCGCTGTCCAGCGTGTTGATGGGGTCGGTGGGCGCGTAGAGCATGCGGCTGCCCGCCACGGTGCCGGAGGAGGGCACCTTCACACGGCGGCTCTGCCCGGCCGCGGCGATGGTGCGCACCGTGCGCGCGGCGTCCAGCAGCGCGGCTTCGGAGATGTCGTCGGAGTAGGCGAAGGCCGTCTTCTCGCCGGCCACGGCGCGCACGCCCACGCCCTGGTCGATGCTGAAGCTGCCGCTCTTGACGATGCCTTCCTCCAGGCTCCAGCCCTCGTGGCGCGTGGTCTGAAAGTACAGATCCGCATCGTCGATGCGGTGCTCACTGATCAGGCGCAGCGCCTGCGTCAGCGTCGTCTCGCTCAGGCCATAAGGGTCCAGCAGCAGCGACTGCGCCTGGGCCAGCCGTTCAAGAGTGGGTTCGCGGGAGATCATGGAGGGTTCGAGGGCAGCGCCTGGGTTACGCCGGACCCACCGTCGTTACGCGAGGCGACAATTGCCCCGTCATCTGGGTGGTCCGGACACCGTTGAAAAGCCGTGGCGAGATGTTCCCACGCCAAGGACCACAGCATGAAGCAGTTTTCGAATGTCCTGACCGGTGCCGCGCTGGCGCTGGCCTGTGCCGCCTCCTTCGCGCAGCAGGCCGCCGCTCCCAGCGTCGCCGACCAGCGCGAGGCCCACCAGGAGCAGCGCATTCAGCAAGGCATCGCCAACGGCAGCGTCAGCGCCCGCGAGGCCTACCGCCTGGAGCGCCAGCAGGGCCGCATAGACGCCGCCGAGGCCGCGGCCAAGGCCGACGGCAACGTCAGCGGCGCCGAGCGCGAGCGCCTCAACCGCATGCAGAACAACGCCAACGCCGCCATCGCGCAGCAAAAGCACGACGTCAACACCGCCAGCACCCGCATGGCGCCGGCCGCGCCGCCCACGTCCGGCGCGCTGGTGGACCGCCGTGAATCCGCGCAGGACGCGCGCATTCGCCAGGGCATCGCCAGTGGCCAGATAGACGCCCGCGAGGCCGAACGCCTGGAGCGCGAGCAGTCGCGCATCAGCGCCGCCGAGGCCCGCGCCAATGCCGACGGCCATGTCAGCGGCGCCGAGCGCACCCGACTGGAACGCATGCAGCAACGCGCCAGCGCCGACATCCACCACCAGAAGCACGACCGGCAGCACGCCCAGTAAGTGGCGTTCAACGGCGCTGCGATGTCGACGGCCCCGGCCTGGTGGCGCGCAGCCGCCCCGGGTGCCGGCCGCCTGGCAGGCCAGGCCGGCCGTTCCAGGGCGGGCGGCCGATGCTCAAGCCTCGTTCTTGAGCGCCAGCGCGCGCTGGTACAGCGCGTTGCGCGGCGCGCCGCTGAGCGTGGCCGCCAGCGACACGGCCTGCTTGAGCGGCAATTCGGCCAGCAGCGTGCGCAGCGCGCGCTCGGCCTCCGGGGGCAGGGCGTCTTCGTCCTGCGCCGCGGGCACGGCTGGAGCCGCATGCAGCACCAAAACGAACTCGCCGCGCTGGCGCTGCGCGTCGGCGGCGAGCCATTCGGGGAACTCCGCCGCCGCCAGCGTATGAATGCTCTCGAACTGCTTGGTCAGCTCGCGGCAGCAGGACAGTTGGCGCTGCGGCATGGCCTGCGCCAGCTCCGCGGCCAGGGTCTGCACGCGGTGCGGTGCCTCGAACAGCACCTGCGCCTGCGGCTGCGCTGCCAGTGCCTGCAAAGCGGCCTTGCGCTCCGCGCCCTTGGCCGGCAGGAAGCCCACGAACGTGAAGCCGCTGGTGCGCGCATCGCCCGCGGCGCTCAGTGCCGTCACCGCGCTGCTGGCGCCGGGAATGGGCACGACGCGGTAGCCCGCCTCGCGCACCGCGGCCACCAGCACTGCGCCGGGGTCGGACACGGCGGGCGTGCCCGCGTCGCTCACGTAGGCCACGCGCTGGCCCTGCGCCAGCCGCGCAACCACGCCCTGTGCGGCGGCGGCCTCGTTGTGCTCGTGCACGGACAGCAGCGGCCGGTCCAGCCCAAGGTGGCGCAGCAGCGCCGCGCTCACGCGCGTGTCCTCGCAGGCCACGGCGTCGGCGCGGGCCAGCACCTGGATGGCGCGCAGCGTCAGATCGGCCAGGTTGCCTATGGGCGTGGCCACCACGTAAAGGCTTGCGGCGGGATACTGCTGCGCACCGGCGGCAGCGGCCGCCGCCTGCTGGAGCAAGGACGAAATGTTCAAGGCGGGTACGACCAGGGCGCGGGGAGAAGAGGCCGAGACGCTGGCGTTGGCGCATCTGCAGCGCCACGGCCTGCGGCTCGTGATGCGCAATTATCGGCTGGCACAGGGGCCCGGCGCCCACGGCGGCGAGATCGACCTGATCCTGCGCGAGCACGACGGCACGCTGGTCTTCGTCGAGGTGCGCGCCCGGCGCGGTGCGGCCTGCGGTGGCGCGGCGGCCAGCATAGGCGCCACCAAGCAGCGCCGGCTGCGCCGCGCCGCCGAGGCTTTCCTCATGCGCTGGCCCGTGCTGCCGCCCTGCCGCTTCGACGTGGTGACGATAGAAGGCGGCGAGATCGCCTGGCTGCGCGGTGCCTTCGACATCGACTGAGCCCGGCCGGCCCTGGCCGCTGGCCCCCGCGATGCGGTTGCCCGCGCACCCGCTGCGGCACCGCAACAGGGGCTTCACAGGGCGTCGCTATCATCCCCGCCCATGCTTGAACAGCGCATCCAACAACATTTCTTCGAAAGCGCCGACCTGCTCTACCAGGTGGCCGAGACGCTGTCGCGCCCAATCGCCGACGCCGCGCAGGTGGTGGTGGCCAGCATCACCGGCGGCGGCAAGGTGCTGCTGGTGGGCCAGGGTCCCTGGCTTGGGCTGGCGCAGGCTTTTGCAACGCAGCTCACCGGCCGCTTCGAGCGCGAGCGCCCGGGGCTGGCCGCGCTGGCGCTGGGCGACGCGGGGCTGATGAGCCTGCCCGCGCTGGACGAGCCCGCGCAGGCGCGCCAGTTGCAGGCGCTGGGCGCGCCGGGCGACGTGCTTATCGCGCTGGGCGCGGTGGCCACGCCGGTGCTGGTGGCCGCGGTGCAGGCCGCGCATGGCCGAGACATGACGGTGCTGGCCTTCACCGGCCGCGCCAACGGGGCCCAGGCGCTGCGCCTGGCCGAAACCGACGTGCACATCGCCGTGCCGCACGAGCGCACGGCGCGCATCCTGGAGTTGCACCTGCTGGCGCTGCATGCCATCTGCGACGCGGTGGACCTCCAACTCATGGGCGAACAGGACGAATGAGCAAGCTTTCTTCTGATTGGACAAGCGCCGGCCTGCGGGCCGCGCGCGTGCTGGCCGCGTTGGGCGCTGCCGCGTGGATGAGCGGTTGCGCACCGCTGCTGGTGGGCGGTGCGGCCGTGGGCGGCGCCCTGGTGGCCACCGACCGGCGCACCTCCGGCACCCAGGTCGAGGACCAGGCCATAGAGGTCAAGGCCGCCACCCGCGTGCGCGAGGTGCTGGGCGAGCGCGGCCACGTCAACCTCACCAGCTACAACCGCACGCTGCTCATCACCGGCGAGGTGCCCAGCGAGGCCGAGCGCCAGTCGGTGGAGCGCGCCATCGCCGGTGTGGAAAACCTGCGCTCGGTGGTCAACGAGTTGGGCGTGCTGGGCAACAGCTCGCTGACCTCGCGCTCCAGCGACGCCATCATCACCAGCAAGGTCAAGGCCACCTTCGTGGACGCCAAGGACCTGCAGTCCAACGCCATCAAGGTCGTCACCGAGCGCGGCACGGTCTACCTGATGGGCCGCGTCACCGAGCGTGAGGCCGTGCGCGCGGCCGACCTCGCCCGCAACATCGGCGGCGTGGAGAAGGTGGTGCGCGTGTTCGAGATCCTCACCGAGGCCGAGCTGGCCAACCTGCAGACGGCACGCTGAGCCGCCCGCGGTTTGCAGGCCGCATCGTTCAGAAATCTGAACGATGGCCTGCGTGCCATGGGGGACCGATGGACACGCCGGCGAACGATGGGCCGCTTGCGTCGCCGCAGTGCGGCTGCCCGCGCCACCCCTTACTTCAAGCGCGTGATCAGGCTGGACGTGTCCCAGCGTCCGCCGCCCTCGGCCTGCACATCGGCGTAGAACTGGTCCACCAGCGCCGTCACCGGCAGCCGCGCGCCGTTGCGGCGGGCTTCTTCCAGCACCAGGCCCAGGTCCTTGCGCATCCAGTCCACGGCGAAGCCGAAGTCGAATTTCCCATCGGCCATGGTCGCGCCGCGGTTCTCCATCTGCCAGCTCTGCGCTGCGCCCTTGGAGATGACTTCCAGCACCTGCTTGACGTCCAGCCCCGCGCGCTGGCCGAAGGCCAGGGCCTCGGACAGGCCCTGCAGCAGCCCGGCGATGCAGACCTGGTTGACCATCTTGGCCAGTTGCCCCGCGCCCGCCTGGCCCACGCGCGTGACGGCGCGCGAGTAGGCCAGCGCCACGGGCTTCATGGCTTCAAAAGGCGCCGCGTCGCCGCCGCACATCACCGTGAGCACGCCGTTGACGGCACCGGCCTGGCCGCCGGACACCGGCGCGTCCACGAAATGCAGGCCCAGCGTGCGCGCGGCCGTGTACAGCTCGCGCGCCACCTCGGCCGAGGCCGTGGTGTGGTCCACGAACACCGCGCCCTCGCGCATGCCCGCCAGCGCCCCATCGGCACCCAGCACCACGCTGCGCAGGTCGTCGTCGTTGCCCACGCAGGCGAAGACGAAGTCCGCTCCCTGCGCCGCCTCGCGCGGCGTGGCCGCGGCGCGCCCGCCGTGCTCGGCGGCCCAGGCCTGCGCCTTGGCCACCGTGCGGTTGTAGACCGTCACCTGGTGCCCGGCGCGGGCCAGGTGGCCGGCCATCGGGTAGCCCATGACGCCCAGGCCCAGGAAAGCCACCCGCGCGCCGCCCATGGACGCCGTTGCCGCTGGTTGTCCGCTTGCTTGTTGTTCGCTCATTGCCATTTACTCCCGCGCCCGGCGCGTTGATCCGTCCCGCACGGCCCAAACAGTGCTTGGGCCGCGCCGGCAAAGCGCAAATCATGGCCCAGAACGCCCCGGCTGCCCGGCGCCGGACGGCTTCAGGCGGCATCGACGGCCGTCAGCCGCCCAGGGCGTGGCATGGGCTAGGCTCGCCGCCCATGACTGGCATAGCTGACACCCTTCAAGACACGCACGCGCGCATCACCGCCGCCTGCGCCGCCGCCGGCCGGGCCGAGCAGGACGTGACGCTGCTGGCGGTGAGCAAGACCTTTGGCCCCGCCGCCGTGCGCGAGGCCCATGCCGCCGGCCAGCGCGCCTTCGGCGAGAACTACGTGCAGGAGGCTCTGGACAAGATCGCCGCCTTGGCCGATCTGCGCGCCGGGCTGCAATGGCACCTCATCGGCCCGCTGCAGAGCAACAAGACGCGCGTGGTCGCCGAGAGCTTCGACTGGGTCCATTCCGTGGACCGGCTCAAGGTGGCCGAACGGCTGTCGGCCCAGCGCCCGCCGCACCTGCCGCCGCTGCAGGTGTGCCTGCAGGTCAACGTCAGCGGCGAGGCCAGCAAGAGCGGCGTGGCGCCGCAGGCGCTCCCCGCCCTGGCGGCACAGGTCGCGGCGCTGCCCAGGTTGCGGCTGCGCGGGCTCATGTCCATCCCCGAGCCTGCCGGCACGTTCGACGCTCAGCGCGAGCCCCACCGCGAGCTGTTCGCGCTGCTGCAGGCGCTGCGACGGCAGGGCCTGCCGCTGGACACGCTGTCCATGGGCATGAGCGCGGACCTGGAAGCGGCCGTGGCCGAGGGCGCCACCATCGTGCGCATCGGAACGGCCATCTTCGGCGGCCGCACGCGCCGCGCCACGGCGTGACGTATGCCATGTTGCTGCAAGATTGCTGAAAGCTGTCGTACATAACTGAACGCTAAATTTGCCTACGCTTTTTTTCGAGAGGTGGGCATGGAGTCAAGCGGCGGGCTGGCGCTGAAGTTTGCGGGCGCAGGGGACTTGGGTTGCGTGGAGGGCCGCTGGCCGCGCCCGGACGAGTTGCCCACGCGCCCGGGCTGGCCGGGCGTGATGAAGCGCTTCAAGTACCGCCTGCGGCTGCTGCTGTCGCAGCCGCAGCGCCGGGGCTTCATGGATTTCGTCCAGGGCGCGCCGGTGTGGCGCGAGCTGCACCAGCGCTTCCCTGACTGCTACTACCCCACGCTCACCTACTTCCTGGACCGGCGGTTCAGCCTGCGCGAGCGCTTCACCGTGGCACGGGCCGACCTGGAGCAAGCCGAGTCGCGCTTTGGCCGGCGCCTGGCGCTGCGCCTGGCGCGCGGCGAGCAGGTGAAGCTGTGGTCGCTCAGCGAGGACTGCCACCTGGTGCTCAGCATCAACGACGTGAGCTGGCACGAGGGCCGCTGGACGCTGAGCCTGCGCAGCACGAGCGGGCAGCGGCTGTACTACGTCAGCTTCGGCTTCCTGCCCTGTGGTGCGCTGTTGGTGGGCTCGGTGCAGGGCGCGCCGGGCATGGAGGAGGTGGTGCGCGACATCACCAAGACGGCCGAGGGCATGCGTCCGGCCTGGCTGCTGTTCGAGGCGCTGCGCGCCGCGGCCGCCACCTGGGGCGTCACGGCCCTGGTGGGCATAGACCCGCTCGACCACATCAAGGGCCGCTGGAACCTGCGCGGGCGCCGCCTGCGCTTCGACTACCGCCGCTTCTGGAGCGAGGTGGGCGCCGGGCAACGCGAGGACGGCTACTGGGAAACCACCCTCAAGCCACTGCCGCGCGACCTCTCGGACGTGCCCTCGCGCAAGCGCGCCATGTACCGCCGCCGCTGGGCCATGCTGGACGCCATGGCCGACGCGCTGCACGCCGGCCTGTTCGCGGCGCGCTGAGCACCGCCGCCGCTCAGGACTCCAGCTTCAGGCCGATCTTGCGGATGATGGCGCCCCAGCGCCGGGTGTCGTTGGCCACGAGCTCGCGGAAGGCCGCCGCGCTGCCACCCACGGGCGTGAGCCCCTGCTGCTCCAGCGCGGCGCGTACGCCGGCGTCCTGCAGCACGGCGTTGACGTCGGCGTTGATGCGCTCCACCAGCGCCTGCGGTGTGGCCGCGGCGGTGAAAAAACCGTTCCAGGCCAGCGCCTCGATGTCCGGGTAGCCGGACTCGGCCAGCGTGGGCACGTCGCGCAGGGAGTCCAGCCGCTGGCGGCTGGTGACGGCCAGCAGCCGCACGCGGCCTGAGCGCACATGGGGCAGCAGCGCGGGGGCGACCATCATGGTGGCGTCCGTCTCGCCCTGGGCCACCGACATGGCGCTGGGCGGCGAGCCGTTGAAGGGAATGTGCGTGCCCTGGATGCCGGCCTCGGCCATGAACAGCTCCATGGTCAGGTGCGAGCTGCTGCCCTTGCCCAGCGAGGCGTAGCTCATGCGCCCGCCGCGCTCGCGGGCCCAGCCGACGAACTCGCGCACGGTCCTCACCGGCAGCGCGGCGTGCACGGCCAGCACGTTGGGCTGCGAGGTGGTCATGGCCACGGGTGCCAGGTCGTGCGCCGGGTCGAACGGCAGCTTGGAATACATGAAGGGCGCGAAGGCGATGGGGCCGTTGAAGCCCAGTGCCAGCACGTGGCCGTCAGGCGGCGCCTTGGCCGCCGCGTCCATGCCCAGCAGCCCGCCGGCGCCGGGCTTGTTCTCCACCACCACGCTCTGGCCCCAGCGGTCTTTCAACTTGTCGCCCAGGAGGCGGGCAATGATGTCCAGCGAGCTGCCCGCCGGGGCCGGGACGATCAGCCGTACCGGCCGGTTGGGCCAGCCGCCCTGGGCGAGGGCGGCTGCGGTGGGAAGCGCGAGGGCCGCGGCGGCGGCCAGCAGGGATCGGCGGTGCATGGCGGGCAAGGGAATCGGACGAAACCGCGCATGCTAAGCGCGCCGCGCGCCGCGCGCCGCGCGCAGGGCGCCGGTCAGGGATAGAGCCCGCGCTCCTCGCGCGCCGTGAGGATGCGCTCGCAGGCCACGGCGAAAGTGGCGGTGCGCAGCGAGATGCGGTGCTGGTCGGCCGTGTCCCAGATGCGGCGCAGCGCGCCGATCATGATCTTTTCCAGCCGCACGTTGATCTCGTCCTCGGTCCAGAAGAAGCTGGAGAAGTCCTGCACCCACTCGAAGTAGGAGACCGTCACGCCGCCGGCGTTGCAGATCACGTCCGGCACCACCAGCACGCCGCGGTCGGCCAGCACGTCGTCGGCCGAGGGCAGCGTCGGCCCGTTGGCGCCTTCCAGCACCAGCTTCGCCTTCAGGCGCTGGGCGCGTGCTGGGGTGATCTGGCCCTCCAGCGCGGCGGGGACGAGGATCTCGCAGTCCACGTCCCAGAAGTCCTCGTCGGCCATCGCCTCCGCGCCGGTGAAGCCGGCGATGGAGCCCTGGCGCTGCACCAGCGGCATGAGATCGGCGAACTCGATGCCGCCGCCGTTGTAGAGGGTGCCCGTGTGGTCCTGGATGGCGACGACCTTGGCGCCGGCCTGGACGAACAGCTCCGCCGCCGACGAGCCCACGTTGCCGAAGCCCTGCACGGCCACGCGCGCGCCGTCCAGCGGCAGGTTGATGCGCCGTGCCGCCTCGCGCCCGGTGACGAACACGCCTCGGCCGGTGGCTTTCACCCGGCCCAATGAGCCGCCCAAGTGGATGGGCTTGCCCGTGACCACGCCGGTGGCGGTGGCGCCGGTGTTCATGGAGTAGGTGTCCATCATCCAGGCCATGACTTGGGCGTTGGTGTTGACGTCCGGGGCCGGGATGTCCTGCTGCGGGCCGATGATCAGGCCGATCTCGCTGGTGTAGCGGCGCGTGAGGCGCTCCAGCTCCTTGCGCGAGAGCTGCTTGGGCTCCACGCGAATGCCGCCCTTGGCGCCGCCGTAGGGCAGGTTGACGGCGGCGTTCTTGATGGACATCCATGCCGCCAGCGCCATGACCTCCTCCAGCGTGACGCTGGGGTGGTAGCGCACGCCGCCCTTGCCGGGGCCGCGGCTCAAGTTGTGCTGCACGCGGTAGCCCTCGTAGTGCGCGACGGTGCCGTCGTCCAGCTCTATGGGCACGTCCACGATGAGGGCGCGCTTGGGCCGCTTGAGCGTTTCCACCCAGCGTGCCAGGTGCCCCAGGTAGGGCGTGACGCGCTCGACCTGCGACAGGTAGGTGCCCCAGGGGCTGTCGGCCGTGGGATTCACGTAGGACAGGTTCATGGACATGGCGAGTGCTCTCCTCTCATGTTGGACGTTGTGCCCGGCGGCGCTTTCTCTTGGGCCGTCAAGGGCACTGTAGGCCTCCCAGGAGCGAAAAGCTTGGCAAGACGTGCCAGGCTCGCGCGCCCCGCGGGCAGCCGCCGTGCCCGGGCCGGCGGGCTGCGCGGCCCGCCTACACTTTCCGGATGAGCACAGTTGCATTCATCGGCGGCGGCAACATGGCCGGCGCCCTCATCGGCGGGCTGCTGCAGTCCGGCCGTCCGGCCTCGTCCATCCTGGTCGTGGAGCCCTTCGAGGCGCAGCGCGTGAAGCTGCTGCAGACCTTCGGCGTGGTGGCGCTGCCCGCGGCGGCGCCGGCGCTGTCGCAGGCGCAAATCGTGGTGTGGGCGGTGAAACCCCAGCTGTTCAAGGAAGCCGCCGCGCCCTGCGCCGGGCGCATCAACGGCGCGCTGCAGCTCAGCGTGATGGCGGGCATACGCAGCGACGCCATCGTCCAGGCCACGGGCAGCCAGGCCGTGGTGCGCGCCATGCCCAACACGCCGGCGCTGATCGGCCAGGGCATCGCCGGCCTCTACGCCCGTCCCGGCGTGAGCGATGCGCAAAAGGCGGAAGTTGACGCGCTGCTGGCGCCCACGGGCCGCACGGTGTGGGTGGATCAGGAATCCGACCTGGACGCCGTGACGGCGCTCTCCGGCTCCGGCCCCGCCTACGTCTTCTACGTGGTGGAGGCCATGATGGCCGCGGCCGAGCAGATGGGCCTCACCGCCGCGCAGGGCCGCGAACTGGCGCTGGCCACCGTGGCTGGCGCGGCGGCGCTGGCGCAGCAGTCCGACGAGAGCCCCGCGGTGCTGCGCGAGCGCGTCACGTCCAAGGGCGGCACCACCTACGCGGCGCTGACCTCGCTGGAAAAGGACGGCGTTCGCGACGCCTTCGTCCGTGCGCTGCAGGCCGCACAGACCCGCGCCCGCGAGCTGGGCGACGAGTTCGGCCGGGCGTGAGCCTGGCGCTTGGGCGCTGGCAGCGCGCGCCGGGCTCGCTGACGGCCCGGCTCAAGCAACTGGGTAAGCACTTCGAGGTGCAGACGCTGCGCCAGCGCGTGGCGCCGCTGCTGCGCGAAGAGCGGCGCGAGCTGGGCGTTGGGCGCTTCCTGGTGCGTGAAGTCATCCTGCTCGTGGATGGGCAGCCGCTGGTGTGGGCGCGCAGCGTGGCGCCGGCACGCTCTCTTGCGGGCCCCTGGCGGGCGCTGGGTGGTTTGGGCACGCGGCCGCTCGGTCAGTTGCTGTTCGATGACGCGCGCGTGGCGCGCTCGCCCTTGAAACCGCACCGCTGGTGCCGCGGCGGCGAAGGGCACGGGCGGGTCCGGCGCGATTGGCAGGCCTTCACCGGCGGCCACTGGGGCGGCGCGGTAGTGGCCGGGCGCAGCTCGGTGTTCGTCCGGCACGGGGTGAAATTGCGGGTCTACGAGGCGTTTGCGCCATCGCTGCCGGCCTGCCGTCGCGGCCGGTAACGCCCCTTACGCCTCGCTCCAACCGGGACGCGTGGGCGCGGCTTTTCAGCGCAGCGCCAAATCCACCACCGTCCCGGCAAACACTGCGAACCCCAGCCAGTGGTTGATCCGGAAGGCTTTGAAGCAGCCTTCACGCGTGCGGTGGCGGATCAGGCCCCAGTGCCAGGCCACCTGCGCCAGCGCGGCGGCGATACCGGCCAGGAACCAGGCCCCCAGGCCGAGATACAGGCCGATGGCGGCCCAGCTCGCCAGGTGCAGCAGGTAAAAGGCCGTCACGCCGATCACGTCGAAACGGCCCAGCGTCAGCGCCGAGGTCTTGATGCCGATGCGGATGTCGTCGTCGCGGTCCACCATGGCGTACTCGGTGTCGTAGGCCAGCACCCAGAACAGGTTCGAGATCAGCAGCGCCCAAGCGTGCCAGGGCACGGCGTCGGCGATGGCGGCCAAGTGCCAGTCGCTGCCGCCCAGCACTGCCGAGAAGGCCATGGGAATGCCGAAGCTGAATGCCACGCCCAGCACCGCCTGCGGCATGGACACCAGCCGCTTGGCCCACGGGTAGGCAATGGCGATGGCCAGGGCCGGGAAGGACAGCGCGATGGTGGGCGCGTTGGTGGTGAGCACCAGGAAGAACGCCAGCAGGGCCAGCGCCGCGCCCACCAGCAGCGCCTCGCGCGTGCCCATGGCGCCGCGGGTGATGGGTCGCTGCGCCGTGCGTTTCACATGGCGGTCGAATTCCTGGTCGGCCACGTCGTTGACGCAGCAGCCGGCGCTGCGCATGAGGATGGTGCCCAGGACGAACACCGCCAGCAGGTGCCAGCCGGGAAAGCCGTCGGCCGCCATCCACAGCGCCGAGAGCGTGGGCCACAGCAGCAGCAGCCAGCCGGCCGGGCGGTTCCAGCGAATCAGGTCCAGGTACAGCGTGAGGCGGGAAGGGGTGGGAACGGCATGCGTGCTCATGGCGGCGGATTTTCGCGCGGCCGCCGCAGGGAACTCCGGCGCACGGGGCTTGCTCCACGGCGGGTGTGCCCCGGTGAGCCCAGGCCGCGCACGGGGGCCTTTTATCCCTCACACCTCAAGGAGAGCCGCCATGTCCCTCAATGCCCGCGACATCGACAGCCCCCAGGCCATGGCCCGGCTGATCGCCCTGCTGATCGTGGCCGACACCAAGCTGGACCCGCGCGAGCTGGCCATGCTGGATGAGCTGGACGCCTTTGGCCGGCTGGGCCTGGAGCGCGCCGAGTTCATGCGCGTGGCCAGCGACTTGTGCGAAGAGTTGGGCGAGCGGCTGCAGGCGCGGCCGTGGCTGTCGCTGTCGGAGCAGGCGCTCATAGAAGCCGAGCTGCAGGCCGTGCGCGACCCGGCCAAGCGGCTGCTGGTGGCGCGGCTCGGGGCGGCTGCCATCACCGCCGACGGCCGCGTGCAGGAGAGCGAGCGCGTGCTGTTCGACTACCTGCTGCTGCGCTGGGGCCTGACGCGCGCGGACGTGAGCCAGGCGATCCGGGAGGACAGGCCCCAGGCGGAGCGCTGAGTCCGCCCAAGCGCCTCACGCATCCAGCCGCTGCTGGAACATCAGGCCCGCGTGCTCGCGCAGCGCGTGGAACCTGATCTTGGGCCAGTTGTCCTGCATGGCGCGCAGCTCGCCGGCGTATTCCAACAGCACGCAGGGCGCGTCCACGGCATCGAACGCCACGCGGTGGGCGTTGTGGTCTATGAAGCGCTGCAGTTCCTTGGCGCCGCCGTTCTCATCCGGGCAGGTCACCCAGCGCGCCACGTTGTAGCGCACGGGCTGTATGCGGGCGCGCACGCCGTATTCGTGCTCCAGGCGGTGCGCCACCACTTCAAACTGAAGCTGGCCCACGGCGCCCAGCAGCAGCACGGAGCCGGCCGCGGGGCGGAAGACCTGGATCGCGCCTTCCTCGCCCAACTGCGTCAGGCCCGCGCGCAACTGCTTGGTCTTGAGCGGGTCGGCCACTTCCACCGCGCGGAACATTTCCGGCGCGAAGAAGGGCAGGCCCGTGTACTGCAGCGCCTCGCCCTCGGTGATGGTGTCGCCCAACTGCAGCACGCCGTGGTTGGGGATGCCGATGATGTCGCCGGCGAAGGCCTCGTCCAGCAGCTCGCGGCGCTGCGAAAGAAAACTCACCACCGAGTTGGGCCGCAGCTCCTTGCCGGAGCGCACGACTTTCAAACGCATGCCGCGCTCGAAGTGGCCGCTGGCCACGCGCAGGAAGGCGATGCGGTCGCGGTGCGCCGGGTCCATGTTGGCCTGGATCTTGAACACCACGCCCGTGAACTTGGGCTCCTCGGGCTGCACCTCGCGCTGTATGGCCATGCGCGAGCCCGGCGCGGGGGCCAGCTCCACCAGGGCGTCCAGCACTTCCTTGACGCCGAAGTTGTTGATGGCCGAGCCGAAGAACATGGGCGTCTGGCGGCCGGCGAGGAATTCGGCCTCGTCGAAGGACGGCGCGGCCTCCTGGACCAGCTCGATCTCGCCCTCGGCCTGCTCGTAGGACATGCCGAAGCGCTGCGCCAGCGCCGGGTTGTGCACGCCGTCGATGATCTCGTCGTCGTCGTGGTGGCGGTCCTCGCCGGGGGAGAACACGCGCATCTGGTCGCGGCGCAGGTCCAGCACGCCGCCGAAATGCTTGGCCATGCCCACGGGCCACGTGAAGGGCACCACCGACATGCCCAGCTCGCGCTCGATCTCGTCCAGCAGCGCCAGCGGCTCCTGCACCTCGCGGTCCATCTTGTTGACGAAGGTGAGGATGGGCGTGTTGCGCGCGCGGCAGACCTGCAGCAGGCGCCGGGTCTGCGGTTCCACGCCGTTGGCGGCGTCGATGACCATCAGCGCCGCATCCACGGCGGTCAGCACCCGGTAGGTGTCTTCCGAGAAGTCCTGGTGGCCCGGGGTGTCGAGCAGGTTGATCACGCAGTCGCGGTACTCCATCTGCATGACCGAGGAGGCCACCGAGATGCCGCGCTGCTTTTCGATCTCCATCCAGTCCGAGGTGGCGTGGCGGCTGGCCTTGCGCGCCTTGACCGAGCCGGCGATCTGGATGGCGCCCGAGAACAGCAGCAGCTTCTCGGTGAGCGTGGTCTTGCCCGCGTCGGGGTGGGAAATGATGGCGAAGGTGCGGCGGCGGCGCACCTGGGAAAGCAGATCGGCGGACATGCGGCTCGCGGCCGCAAACCCGACCGCCCGTGTGAAGGAAAACCCTCAATTATCGGTGTTGGCGCCGGGTCTTGGCCGCAAGCGGTCATTGCCGGCGCCGCCGCGCCGTGCAGGGCTGCCGCCCCGGGCGGGGCGGCCCAGGGCCGTTCAGCCCGGAATCACTCTTCCAGCAGCGAGCGCAGCATCCAGGCGGTCTGCTCGTGGATGGTCAGGCGCTGGGTGAGCAGGTCGGCCGTGGGCTCGTCGCCGGCCTCGTCGGCGATGGGGAAGAGCTCGCGCGCGGTGCGGGCCACGGTCTCGTGGCCTTCCACCAGTTGCCGCACCATCTCCAGCGCCTTGGGCGGCTGCGCCGGGGCGTCGGCCACCGTGGCGGCCTGGCCGAACTGCGCGTAGGAGCCCTGGGCCGTGTGGCCCAGGGCGCGGATGCGCTCGGCAATCGGGTCCACCGCGTTCCACAGCTCCGTGTACTGCGTCATGAACATGGTGTGCAGCGTGTTGAACATCGGCCCTGTGACGTTCCAGTGGAAGTTGTGCGTCTTCAGGTAGAGCGTGAAGGTGTCGGCCAGCAGCTTGTTCAAGCCGCCGGCGATGGCGGCGCGGTGCTCTTCACTGATGCCGATATTGATGGGCGAGGGCATGTGCTTCTCCTGGTGGCGTTGTGCGAGACGGCGAGGGATGCCGCAGCGGCCAGACCTTGTGGCAGACCCGCGGCGGAAAAATTCAGAAGCCGCGCGTGAGCAAAGGCAGTGCCTGCGACAAGCCGTGCAGCGCGCCGGCCACGAGGACCGTCCAGCCGATGGCGCGGCGCAGGCGCTGTGCATCTTGGGCTTGCAGGGCGGTGGCGGCTCGTTGCATGGCGGTTCTCCTCGTTGGGCCTGGGTGTCGCGCCAGACTTTCAAGCGCGACGGCATGCGAAGAATGATAGTGCTGAACTATCATAAATGCCATTCAAATAGCCTAAAACGGCGATAGCTCTGCCATCGCCGGGCCGCCGCCGGCGCTCAGGCGCTCAGCCGCGTGACGCCGTCCAGCTCGCAGGCATAGACCGCGTTGCGCAGCGCGGCGATGGCTTCGTAGCGCGTGAACGTGCGGCGCCAGGCCAGGACCACGCGGCGCGAGGGCACCGGTGCCTGGAAGGGGACGTACTTCACCAGGTTGTTGGGCTCGCGCGGCACCGAGAGCGACGGCACCACGGTGATGCCCATGCCCGAGGCCACCATGTGCTTGATGGTCTCCAGCGAGCTGCCCTCGAAGCTCTTGCGGATGCCCTCGGTGTTGCTGGAGAAGCGGGCGAACTCGGGGCAGACCTCCAGCACGTGGTCGCGGAAGCAGTGGCCCGTGCCCAGCAGCAGCATGGTTTCCTGCTTGAGCTCCTCGGCGCTGATGGCCCGGCGCTCGGCCAGCGGGTGGCTTTTCGGGACGGCCACGACGAAGGGCTCGTCGTACAGCGGCGCCAGGGCCAGGCCCGTGTCGGGGAAGGGCTCGGCCATGATGGCGCAGTCCAGCTCGCCGGTGCGCAGCATCTCCAGCAGCTTGGCCGTGAAGTTCTCCTGCAGGATCAGCGGCATCTGGGGCGTTTGCGCGATGGCGTTGCGCACCAGCTCCGGCAGCAGGTAGGGGCCTATGGTGTAGATGATGCCCAGGCGCAGCGGGCCGCTGAGCGGGTCCTTGCCGCGGCGGGCGATTTCCTTGATGGCGGCGGCTTGTTCGATCACGGATTGGGCCTGGCGGACGATGTCCTCGCCCAACGGGGTGACGCTCACTTCGTTGCTGCCGCGCTCGAAGAGCTTCACGTCGAGCTCTTCCTCCAGCTTCTTGATGGCCACCGACAGCGTCGGCTGTGACACGAAGCAGGCCTCGGCGGCGCGGCCGAAATGTTTCTCCCGGGCCACGGCCACGATGTAACGCAGTTCGGTCAGGGTCATCCCGGGATTGTGCTCAAATCCCGGCCCGCCCGCGCGAGCCATGCGCCGGCATGGAGTGGAAACATCATGGACCGCAAGCCCCTGACCCTGCACCGTTTGCGCGAGCTGCACGCCGCCGGCGAGAAGCTCACGATGCTCACCTGCTACGACGCCGCCTTTGCCCAGGTGCTGGATGCCGCGGGCGTGGAGATGCTGCTGATCGGGGATTCGCTGGGCATGGTGCTGCAGGGCCAGCCCAGCACGCTGCCGGCGACGCTGGAGGAGATGGCCTACCACACGCGCTGCGTGGCGCGCGGCAAC
The DNA here is from genome assembly GCF_034427735.1 of Azohydromonas lata. Taxonomy (NCBI): domain Bacteria; kingdom Pseudomonadati; phylum Pseudomonadota; class Betaproteobacteria; order Burkholderiales; family Sphaerotilaceae; genus Azohydromonas; species Azohydromonas lata. Next base: position 26,233 of record NZ_JAXOJX010000026.1, on the reverse strand, counting down.
CGCACGGCGTGGGTCATCGCGGACCTGCCCTTTGGCAGCTACCACGAGGGCGAGGCGCAGGCCGTGCGTAGCGCCGTGGCGCTGATGCAGGCGGGTGCCCACATGGTCAAGCTCGAAGGCGGCGGCTGGACGGCGCCGCTGGTGCGCGCGCTGGTGGATCGCGGCATTCCGGTGTGCGCCCACCTGGGCCTGACGCCGCAAGCGGTGCACGCCCTGGGCGGCTGGCGCGTGCAGGGCCGCAGCGGCGAGGCGGCCGCCACGCTCAAGCGCCACGCGCGTGAGCTGGCCGAGGCGGGTGCGGCCATGGTGGTGCTGGAGCTCATGCCTTCCGAGCTGGCGCGCGAGATCACGCAGGCGCTGCCCATCCCGACGATAGGCATTGGCGCGGGCCCGGGCTGCAGCGGCCAGGTGCTGGTGCTGCACGACATGCTGGACATCACGCGCGGCAAGAAGCCGCGCTTCGTCCGCAATTTCATGGAAGGCGCGCCCAGCGTCGAGGCTGCCGTGCGCGACTACGTGCGCGAGGTGAAGGCGGGCCGTTTCCCGGACGACGCCCTGCACGGCTATTGACCAAAACAACGAGGAGAGGCTGAGAACATGCAAGTGCTGCACGGCATTGCCGAACTGCGCGCCGCGCTGGCCCAGGGGCCGCGCCCGGCGTTCGTCCCGACCATGGGCAACCTGCACGAGGGCCACTTGGCGCTGGTGCGGCAGGCCAAGGCCTCGGGGCGCCCGGTGGTGGCCAGCATCTTCGTCAACCGGCTGCAGTTCGGCCCCCACGAGGATTTCGACCGCTACCCCCGCACCCTGCAGGCCGACTGCGCGATGCTGGAGGCCGCGGGCTGCGACGTCGTGTTCGCGCCGGACGAGGCCGAGCTGTATCCCGAGCCGCAGGCCTTCAAGGTGCAGCCGCCGTCCGAGCTGGCCGACATCCTGGAAGGGCACTTCCGCCCCGGCTTCTTCACCGGCGTGTGCACGGTGGTGTTGAAGCTGTTCAACATCGTCCAGCCCGCGGCGGCCTACTTCGGCAAGAAGGACTACCAGCAGCAGCTCGTGATCAAGGCCCTGGTGCGGCAGATGGCGCTGCCGGTGGAGATCGTCGCCGGCGAGACCTGCCGCGCCGCCGACGGCCTGGCGCTGTCCTCGCGCAACGGCTACCTGAGCCCGGCCGAGCGCGCCGAGGCGGTGGAGCTGCACCGGCTGCTGGACTCCATGGCGCGCGCCGTGCGCGACAGCGGCAGCGACGCCCACACCCTGGAGCGCGAGGCCATGGCCGCGCTGCAGCGCCGCGGCTGGCAGCCCGACTACGTGGTCGTGCGCCGCCAGGCCGACCTGCTGGAGCCGCAAAGCCTGCAGGAGCCCATGGTGGTGCTGGCCGCGGCCAAGCTGGGCAAGACGCGGCTGATCGACAACGTGGAGATCTGACGCCATGGCGCCCGGCTCGCCCGGGGCCGCTGCGGCCCTCTACACCTCGACGTTCACCTTCGCCAAGGGCGAGTACGACGAGGAGTTCCACCGCCTGGACGCGGCCATCGCGCAGGCCGCGAAGTCCATTCCCGGCTACTTGGGCGAGGAGTCCTGGGAGAACGCGGCCACGGGGCAGCTTTGCAACGTGTACTACTGGAGCTCCCTGGAGGCGCTGCGCGCGCTGATGGAGCATCCCCGCCACCTGGAGGCCAAGGCCCGGCAGGGCCGCTGGCTGGCGGGCTACCAGGTGGTGGTGGCGCAGGTGCTGCACGCCTACGGCGACGGCAAGCTGGCGCACGCCATCGCGGGCGGTCCCGGCTGTCCGGGGCGGCCAGGGGCCTGAACGACGGTGCCGGCCCGGCGGGGCCGGGGGCTCACGCCTTCAGGAACTCCGCCTTGCTGCCCAGCCAGCGCGCCACGTGGGCCTGGGCCGCGTCGGGGAACTGGTCGAGCAGCTTGGGCGCCACGCGCCGCGCCCGCTCCAGCAGCGCCGCGTCCTGCACCAGGTCGGCGAAGCGCAACAAGGCGTCGCCGCTCTGGCGCGCGCCCATGAATTCACCGGGGCCGCGGATTTCCAGGTCGCGCCGGGCAATCTCGAACCCGTCCGTCGTTTCCGCCATGGCGCGCAGGCGCGACTTGCCCGTCTGCGACAGCGGCCCGGTGTAGACCAGCACGCACACGCTGGCCACCGCGCCGCGGCCCACGCGGCCGCGCAACTGGTGCAGTTGCGACAGGCCAAAACGCTCGGCGTGCTCGATCACCATCAGGCTGGCGTTGGGCACGTCCACGCCCACTTCGATCACCGTGGTGGCCACCAGCAACCCCATGGCGCCCGCCGAGAACGCCGCCATCACGGCCGCCTTGTCCGCCGCGGGCATGCGCCCGTGCAGCAGGCCCACCTTCACGCCGGGCAGGACGTCCTGCAGCTCGGCATGGGTTTCGGTGGCGTTGCGCAGGTCCAACGTCTCGCTTTCCTCGATGAGCGGCAGCACCCAGTAGGCCTGGCGGCCGTTGGCCACCTCGTCGGCGATGCGGGCGATCACCTCCTCGCGCCGCGTGTCGGCGAACACCTTGGTGACGATGGGCGAGCGGCCCGGCGGCAGCTCGTCGATGGTGCTCACGTCCAGGTCGGCGTAGTAGGTCATCGCGAGGGTTCGCGGGATGGGCGTGGCGCTCATCATCAGCAGGTGCGGCTCCAGCGCCTCCAGCGCGAGCTTCTTGCGCAGCTCCAGCCGCTGCGCCACGCCGAAGCGGTGCTGCTCGTCCACGATGGCCAGGCCCAGCCGGGCGAAATGCACGTCCTGCTGGATGACGGCGTGCGTGCCCACCACCAATTTCGCCTCGCCGCTGGCCACGCGCTCCAGCATCTGCTGGCGCTGTTTGCCCTTGCGGCTGCCGGTGAGCCAGGCGATGCCCACGCCCAAGGGCTCCAGCCACTGGATGAGCTTGCGGAAATGCTGCTCGGCCAGGATTTCGGTGGGCGCCATCAGCGCGCATTGCCAGCCGGCGTCCATGGCCACCGCCGCGGCCAGGGCGGCCACCACGGTCTTGCCGGAGCCCACATCGCCCTGCAGCAGGCGGTGCATGGGCTGGCTCAGCGCCAAGTCGGCGGCGATCTCGTCGACCACGCGCTGCTGCGCGCCGGTCAGGCCGAAGGGCAGTTGCCCCAGCAGTTGCTGGCGTAAACCGTCCTCGCGCGCCACGAGGGAGGGCGCCTGCAGCTTGGCGCGCTCGCGCTGCGCCTGCAGTTGGCTGATCTGCTGTGCCAGCAGCTCCTCGAATTTCAGCCGCTGCCAGGCCGGGTGGCTGTGGTCCTCCAGCGTGGCCATGCTCACGTCCGGCGGCGGGTGGTGCAGGAAGTCCAGCGCCTGGCGCAGCGTGGGCAGGCCCGCGGGCAGCACCTGCGGCGGCAGGATCTCGTTGAGCGGCGCGCGCGCCAGCCCCGACACCACGGCCTTGCGCAAATACGCCTGCGGCAGTTGCGCGCTGGCCGGGTAGACGGGCGTGAGCGAGGTGGCCAGCGGCGTGTCGGCCTCCACGGCGCGAAACACCGGGTGCACCATTTCGCGGCCGAAGAAGCCACCGCGCACCTCGCCGCGCACGCGCACGCGTGCGCCGGGCGCGAGCAGCTTCTGCTGCGTGGCGTAGAAGTGAATGAAGCGCAGCGTGAGCTCGCCGCTGGCGTCGGACATGCGCACCACCAGTTGGCGGCGCGGGTGCAGCTCCACTTGGGCGTGGCGGACGATGCCTTCGACCTGCACGTTGTCGCCCTCGCGGGCGCGGGCGATGGGGGTGATGCTGGTCTCGTCCTCGTAGCGCAGGGGCAGGTGCAGCGCCAGGTCGATGTCGCGCACCAGGCCCAGCTTGATCATGGCCTTGCCTGCCGGGCTGGCCGAACGCCCAGACGGCGCAGGGCGTTGCGGCAAAGGAACGGACTCGGCGGTGACTGGCATGGAACAATTCTGCCTTCTCCCATTCCATGCTCATTCCACGCCTCTCCCAGGCCGGTACAGCCTGTGCCATGACGACCTACACCCTCAGCGATTTCGATTTCTTCCTGCCCCCCGAGCTCATCGCCCAGCATCCGGCGGCCGAGCGCAGTGGTTCCCGGCTGCTCGACGGCCGCGGCCCGCTGCCGGTGGATCGCGGCTTTCGCGAGCTGCCCTCGCTGCTGATGCCCGGCGACCTGCTGGTGTTCAACGACACGCGCGTGATCAAGGCGCGGCTGTACGGCGAGAAGTCCACCGGCGGCGCGGTGGAGGCGCTCGTGGAGCGGCTGCTTCCCGACAACGAGGTGTTGGCCCACCTGCGCGCCAGCAAGTCGCCCAAGCCGGGCAGCGTGGTGCGCTTTGGCGACGACCTGGCCCAGGGCTTCGAGGCCCAGGTGCTGGGCCGCGGCGGGGTGGACGGATCGCTCTTTCACCTGCGCTTCCCCGGCGACCCGCTCACCCTGCTGGAGCGCCACGGCCACGTGCCTCTGCCGCCCTACATCACCGAGGCCGACGAGGCGCAGGCCACCCAGCGCTACCAGACCGTGTTCGCCGCGCGCCCGGGCGCCGTGGCCGCGCCCACGGCCTCGCTGCACTTCGACGAATCCGTGCTCGCCGCCTTGAAAGCCCGTGGCGTGCGCAGCGCCAGCGTCACGCTGCACGTGGGCGCGGGCACCTTCCAGCCCGTGCGCAGCGAGAACCTGGCCGAGCACCGCATGCACAGCGAGTGGTTCGAGGTCAGCGAGGCGACGGTGGCCGCCATTCGCGAAACGCGGGCCGCGGGCGGGCGCGTGATCTCGGCGGGCACCACCACGCTGCGCGCGCTGGAGTCCGCGGCCGTCGGCGGCCAGTTGCAGGCCGGCGCGCGCGAGACCGACATCTTCATCACCCCGGGTTTCGAGTTCCGCGTGGTGGACCTGCTGGTCACGAATTTCCATTTGCCCAAGAGCACGCTGCTCATGCTCATCAGCGCCTTCAGCGGCCATGAGCATGTGCGGGCGCTCTACCGCCACGCGGTGGAGGCGCGCTACCGCTTCTTCAGCTACGGCGACGCCATGGTGCTGCAGCGCCGGCGCTGAAAATACGGCACCGCGGCCGGAGGCGCGGGGCGGGCCGCGGCTTGACGTCAAGGCCCCTTGCCCGGTTTTTGCATGCTGCTCCGGCCTGGAGCAGCCCTGTTGCAGGGGTCACGCTGCGGTTGCTCCAGCCTGGCAAAAGCGCCAGCGACATTGATGTCAGTCAAATTGCCGCCTCTTGCGCCGCGTACCGTGTGGCCATTCAACACCGCAAGAGGGGTAAACCATGAACAAGCAAGCTTTGTGTCTGCTGGCCGGTCTGGCCGTGGCTTCGACCGCCGCCCTGGCCGCCGACAAGAAGGACGACGCCATGGTGGCGCTGGCCACCAAGAGCGGCTGCATGACCTGCCACCACATCGAGCCCGGTGCCAGCGGCCCGGACGGCATGGCCCCCATCGGCCCGGCCTGGAAGGACGTGTCGGCCAAGTACAAGGGCGTCAAGGGCGCCGAGGAGCAGCTGACCAAGACCGTGCTCAACGGCTCCAACCCCTACGAGAGCCACTGGAAGGGCAAGGTCTCCGGCCTGGCCATGCCGCCCAACCACGTCGCTATCAAGGAAGCCGACGCCAAGCAATTGGTGAAGTGGATCCTGGCCCTGGACACCGCCAAGAAGTAAGGCCGCGCCGGATGGCGCCCGGCCGCTGGTCGGCCTGAGCCGCGATCCGCCGCTTTCGCTTGAACCGCCGCCCCGCGCGTGCCCAAGTGCACGCCGGGGCGGCGGCGTTTGAGGCCCCAGACACCGGCCGGGTGGCGGGGGTTTGGGACAATTCCCGCATGTTGAAATTCGAACTGCTCAAGACCGACGGCCGCGCGCGCCGCGGCCGCCTCACGCTCAACCACGGCGTGGTGGAGACGCCCATCTTCATGCCCGTGGGCACCTACGGCACCGTCAAGGGCGTGCTGCCGGCCTCGCTGGAGGAAATGGGCGCCCAAATCATCCTGGGCAACACGTTTCACCTGTGGATGCGCCCGGGCCTGGACGTGGTCAAGCAGTTTGGCGGGCTGCACCGCTTCGAGGCCTGGAACAAGCCCATCCTGACCGACAGCGGCGGCTTCCAGGTGTGGAGCTTGGGCGAGATGCGCAAGATCAGCGAGGAGGGCGTGAAGTTCGCCTCGCCGGTCAACGGCGACAAGCTGTTCCTGACGCCGGAAGTCAGCATGCAGATCCAGACGGTGCTGAATTCGGACATCGTCATGCAGTTCGACGAGTGCACGCCCTACGAGACCAAGGGCCACCTCACGACGGAGGCGGAGGCCAAGTCGTCCATGGAGCTGAGCCTGCGTTGGGCGCGGCGCTGCCTCACCGAATTCCAACGGCTGGAGAATCCCAACGCGCTGTTCGGCATCGTGCAGGGCGGCATGTTCGAGCAGCTGCGCGAGGCGTCGCTGGCCTCGCTGCTGGAGCTGGACTTGCCCGGCTACGCCATTGGCGGCGTGAGCGTGGGCGAGCCCAAGGCGGAGATGCAGCGCATCGTGGCGCACACGCCGCACCGGCTGCCGCAGCACAAGCCGCGCTACCTGATGGGGGTGGGAACGCCCGAGGACCTGGTGGACGGCGTGCTCAACGGCGTGGACATGTTCGACTGCGTGATGCCCACCCGCAACGCGCGCAACGGCCATCTCTTCACGCGCTTCGGCGATTTGAAGATCCGCAACGCCCGCCACCGCAGCGACGAGCGCCCGCTGGACGAGACCTGCAGCTGCCACACCTGCCGCCATTTCAGCCGTGCCTACCTGCACCACCTGGACCGCTGCGGCGAGATGCTGGGCCCCATGCTCACCAGCATCCACAACCTGCACTACTACCTGAACCTGATGAGCGAGATCCGCGCCTCGCTGGACGCGGGCACGTTCGAGCAGTTCCGCGCGCAGTTCGCCGCGGATCGCGCGCGCGGGGTCTGACCCGGGCGGGCCGCCGCAGCGGCGGCCCGCTGAGGGGCGCTCACCAGAACTGCCAGTTCCCCGTCGCCACCACCCAGGCTCCCAGCGCGCCGTTGGTCACGGCATGGGCGATGACGGCGTTCCACAGCCGCCCGGTGCGCATGTACAGCAGCGCGTAGGCCAGGCCCGCGACGATGGCCGCCAGCCACAGCGTGTGGGCCAGCATGAAAAGGGCCGTGGAGATCGCCACCGCCCGCAGCGCCACGCGGCGCGGGTCCACGGTTTCAAAAGCCGGCTGCTCCAGCCAGCGCATGAGGAAACCGCGCCAGAAAAGCTCCTCCATCACCGGCACCAGCAACGCCGCGCCGGTCCAACGCACGGCGATCAGCGGCCAGTCCGGCTGCCCGGTGGCATCCAGTGGGACGAAGGCGGCGGTGGGCTCGCCGATCTGCATCCACGGCGCGTCCAGGTGAATCCACAGCACCATCACCAGCAGGCCCACGGCCACGGACAGCAGCGCCTCGCGCGCGGACGGACGCTCGCGCAGTTCCGCGTACTCGCGCCGCCAGGCCCACAGCAGGCCGCCCACCAGCACGAGGTTGAGCGCGTACAGCCAGGGCGCGTGCGGCCAGCCGTGGTCGGCCGCGGCGCCGCGCAGCGCCAGCAGCAGCATGAAGAGGGCGAAGGGCGCGCAGCGGACGAGCGCGGCGCGCCGGGGCATCCAGGCGACGGTATTCATAGGCGGCGCAGTATCGGTGCGCCGCGGCCAGGTCAGGCCGCCTGCTGCTCGATGCTGAAGCGCGCCCCGTCGTGCTGCCCAAGCTTGTTGACCAGCACGGGCAGGCTCTCGGCCAGGGCGTCGTGCAGCGTGAACGGCGGGTTGATGACGAACATGCCGCTGCCCGTCATGCCGAAGCCGTTCGGCCCGGCCTGGGCCACGCTCAAGCTGGCGTTGAGCCAGCCCTTGGGCGCGGCGGCCGCGGCGGCGGTGAGCCGCTTGGGCAACTGTGCCGCTTCCACCAGTTGCAGTTGCGGGTACCAGACCAGGATCACGCACTGCGCGAAGCGCTGCAGCGCGTCGCGCACCGCGTGCACCACCTGGGCGTAGTCGGTCTTGAGCTCGTAGGACGGGTCGATGAGCAGCACGCCGCGGCGCGACGGCGGGGGCAGCTCGCGGGCGATGGCGGCGAAGCCGTCGCTCATGGACACCTGCGTGTGCGCCCGTGTGCCCAGGAAGGACTCCAGGATGCGGCAGTCCGTGGGGTGCAGCTCATACAGCCGCAGCCGGTCCGTCTCGCGCAGGATGCGCTGCGCGATGCCCGGCGAGCCCGGGTACTGCGTCAACTTGCCGCCGTCGTTGAAGTCGCGCACCAGCTGCACGTAGTCGGCCAGCGGCGCGGGCAGGCCGGAGGCTTCGCTCCACAGCGGCTTGATGCCGGTTTCAAACTCGTCCTTCTTGTGTGCATAGCGGCCTTGCAGCGAGTAGCCGCCGGCGCCGGCATGGGTGTCTATGAGGGTGTAGGGCTTGTCCTTCTCGTTCATGTAGCGCAGCACCTGGGCCAGGACCAGGTGCTTGAGGACATCGGCGTGGTTGCCGGCGTGAAAGGCGTGTCGATAGGCAAGCATGCGCGGCACTGTAGCCGTTGCACCCGCGGGCCTTACGCCGGCAGGGACTGCGGGTAAGTACTGAATCGCTTAGGCTGCGAACTTTCTCATTCCGTACACGCATCTTCAGCATGCCCAGCCTGTTCGACCCCCTACGCATTGGCGACATCGCCCTGGATACCCGCGTCGTGATGGCGCCGCTGACGCGCAACCGCGCCCCCGGCCACGTGCCCAACGCGCTGATGGTGGCGTACTACGCGCAGCGCGCCACGCCCGCCACCGGGGCCGGATTGATCATCACCGAGGCCAGTCCCATCAGCGATTTCGGCCACGGCTACCTGGACACGCCGGGCATCTACACGCCGGAGCAGGTCGCAGGCTGGAAGAAGGTCACCGACGCCGTGCACGCGCGCGGCGGGCGCATCGTGATCCAGCTCTGGCACGTGGGCCGCATTTCGCACGTCTCGCTGCTGCCGGGCGGCCAGCCGCCGGTGTCCTCCACCGCGCGCGCGGCCAACAGCAAGACCTACACCGCCAAGGGCTTCGAGCCGGTGAGCACGCCGCGCGCGCTGGCGACCTCGGAAATCCCCGGCATCGTGGCCGACTACCGCCATGCCGCGCGCTGCGCCATGGAGGCGGGTTTCGACGGCGTGGAAATCCACGCCGCCAACGGCTACCTGATCGAACAGTTCCTGCGCGACAGCTGCAACGACCGCACCGACGCCTACGGCGGCTCCATCGAGAACCGCACCCGGCTGCTGCGCGAGGTGGTGGAGGCCGTGACGGCCGAGATCGGCGGCAGCCGCACGGGGTTGCGCCTGAGCCCGGTGACGCCGGCCAACGACATCGGCCAGGACAGCAACCCGCAGGCGCTCTATGAGGCCGCGCTGGCGCAGTTGGCCCCGTACAAGCTGGCCTTCGTCCACGTGGTGGAAGGCGCCACCGGCGGCCCGCGCGACGTCGCTGCGTTCGACTACGCCGCGCTGCGCCGCCAGACGCAAGCCGCCTGGATGGTCAACAACGGCTACGACCGCCGCATGGCCATGGACGTCGTCGCCAGCGGCGCGGCCGACTTGGTGGCCTTCGGCAAGGCGTTCATCGCCAACCCCGACCTGGGCCTGCGCCTGCAGCGCGGCGCGCCGCTGAATCCGCTGGACGCCAACACGCTGTACGGCGGCGGCGCCAGCGGCTACATCGACTACCCGACGCTGGCCTGAAGGCCGCGCGGCCCATGGCCCTTGCCAGCCCCTTGCGCGCCGCCGCCCACACTTGGGCGCGCGGGCCGCTGACGCTGGCGCTGGCCGTCGCTGCCGCCCTGGTGTGCGAGCGGCTGCGCGTGCCGCTGGCCTGGACCCTTGGGCCGCTGCTGGCCACGGCGCTGGCCTGCTCGGCCGGCGCGCGGCTGGGCATTCCGCAGGTGATGCGCAACGGCGGCCAGTGGGTCATAGGCATGGCGCTTGGGCTGCACTTCACGCCGCTGGTGCTGCAGCAGTTGCTTGGGCTGGCACCGGCGCTGCTGGCCGGCGTGCTGTGGGCACTGCTGTTGGGCGGCCTGTTTTTCCGGCTGCTGCTCAGGCATGGCGGCGCGCCGGACCGTGCCACGGCGTTTTTTGCCGGCGCGATTGGCAGCGCCTCCGAAATGGCGGTGCTGGCCGAGCGCCATGGCGGGCAGGTGGACCGGGTGGCCGCTGCGCACTCGCTGCGCGTGCTGCTGGTGGTGCTGACGGTGCCGTGGGGGCTGCAGCTCGCGGGCTTTCATCCGTTGGAAGCGCGCGCCGGCATTCATGTGCTGGCGCCTGCGCAACTGGCGCTGCTGGGCGCGGCCACGCTGGGGGGCGCGCTGGTGCTGCGGCGGCTGGGCACGCCCAACCCGTGGGTGCTGGGGGCGCTGATCGTGAGCATGGCGCTGGCGGGCAGTGGCGTGCTGCCGGAGTCGGTGGTGCCGCAGTTCATGACCAGCGCGGCGCAGTTGCTCATTGGCGTGTCGCTGGGTACACGCTTCACGCCGGAATTCCTGCGCGCCGCGCCGCGCTGGATGGGCACGGTGGCCGCCGGCACGCTGGCGCTGCTGGCCGTCTCCGCCGGTTTTGCCTGGCTGCTGGCGCAGGTGGCGGGCCTGGCGCCCGCGGCGGTGCTGCTGGGCAACTCGCCCGGCGGCATGGCGGAAATGTGCATCACGGCGCAGGTGCTGCAGTTGGGCGTGCCGCTGGTGACGGCCTTCCACGTCATGCGCTACCTGGCCGTGCTGGTGCTCATGGGGCCGCTGTTCACGCTGGTGGAGCGGCGCCGGCTGCGCCGCCAGGCGCTGCGCGCGGCAACCTGACAGCGGCCGGATTGGAACGGCCCGCCGGGGCCGCCCGCTTGAAGGCCCGTCAGGGCCCGCTCTCCCACTCAACCTTTTCGGGCGCGGAACAGCTCGGCGATGTTCACGTCGCGCGGCCCGGGCCGCAGCGTGAAACGGTCGCCGCTGCGGATCGTGCCGCCGACGCGCACGCCCAAGTGAAAGCCGGTGAAGCCGGATTGCAACATCATGCGCACCGCGTGTTTGAAACCCAGGGCCGCATCCAGCTCGGGGCCGGGCACGTGGGGCTCGCTCACGGCGAGCTCGCAGCCGCTGTCGAACACCAGCACGTCGCCCACGCAGGCCTGGGCTTCGGTGAGGCCTTGCAGCGTCAGCGCTTCGCCCAACGCACCGTAGGGGAGGACCTCGCCCCATTCACCCGCGCGGGCTTGGGCGCGCAGCGTTTGCCACAGCGGGTAGTGCTCGGCGGGATAGGCGAAGAGGGCCCGTGTCAGCGTGGGTGCGGGCGGTTCGCCGGCAAGGCCGAAGCGCTGCACGTCCATGGCTTCGGCCGCAGGCCGGCGGCGGGGCTCGGCGCTGCCGTCGGCGCGGAGGATCAGGGTGTTGAGGCTCAAGAGCTGCATCGTGAAAAAAGTCAGGTGCCGGTGTCGGAATTGCACCACGGCATGTCGCTTGCCGCCGGGCGCACTCCAGCGTGAAAGACCCCACGTCCCTCCAATTGCCATGCACCAAGCTTGCGCTATCCCAGGTCCGGGGCGGTTACCACGCCATTACACTGCCGCCACACTGCACGCCCGGCGGTTGGAATCGAAGGCCGTACCCGGGCGAAACCGCCCCTGCGATCCAGGGCGCGTCGCACAGCCTGACGGTATTCGGCCAACTTCGCGCGAGGGCGAGGTTGACCCAATGCCGCCTTGTTTTTTCCAGAGTCAGAGATCGGAGTTCTCATGAACCAACCCGCCATGGAAGGCTTGCGCTTGAACGTTCCCGCTTATGTTCGTCACAGCCGTTTGATCACCTGGGTCGCCGAAATCGCTGCGCTGACCGAAGCCCGCGACGTGTACTGGTGCGACGGTTCTCAAGAAGAGTACGACCGCCTTTGCCAGCAATTGGTGGACGGCGGCACCATGAAGCGGCTGAATCCGGCCAAGCGTGCCAACAGCTACCTGGCCTGCTCCGATCCCAGCGACGTGGCCCGCGTCGAGGATCGCACCTTCATCTGCTCCGAAACCGCCGAAGGCGCCGGCCCGACCAACAACTGGATGGCCCCGGCCGAGATGCGCGCGCTGCTGCAGACCGGCGAGAACGCGCTGTTCCGCGGCGCCATGCGCGGCCGCACGCTGTACGTCGTTCCGTTCTCCATGGGCCCGCTGGGCTCGCCCATCAGCCAGCTGGGCGTGGAGCTCTCCGACAGCCCCTACGTGGCTGTCAACATGCGCATCATGACCCGCATGGGCCGCCGCGTGCTGGAGCTGCTGGGCGAGGACGGCGAGTTCGTCCCCTGCGTGCACACCGTGGGCGCGCCGCTGGCCGAAGGCCAGAAGGACGTGGCCTGGCCCTGCAACAAGACCAAGTACATCGTCCACTACCCGGCCACGCGCGAGATCTGGTCCTACGGCTCCGGCTACGGCGGCAACGCGCTGCTGGGCAAGAAGTGCTTTGCATTGCGCATCGCTTCGAACATGGGCCGCGACGAGGGCTGGCTGGCCGAGCACATGCTGGTTCTCGGCGTGACCGACCCGGCCGGCAAGAAGCACCACGTCGCCGCCGCCTTCCCCAGCGCCTGCGGCAAGACCAACTTCGCCATGCTGGTGCCGCCGGCGGGCTTCGAGGGCTGGAAGGTCACCACCATCGGTGACGACATCGCCTGGATCAAGCCCACCGCCGACGGCAAGCTGCGCGCCATCAACCCCGAGGCCGGCTACTTCGGCGTGGCCCCGGGCACCAACAGCAAGACCAACCCCAACTGCATGGACTCGCTGCAGCGCGACGTGATCTTCACGAACGTGGCGCTCACCGACGACGGCGACGTGTGGTGGGAAGGCATGACCGACGAGGCCCCGGCCCACCTCATCGACTGGCAGGGCCAGGACTGGACGCCGCAGATCGCCAAGGAAACCGGCCGCAAGGCCGCGCACCCCAACGCGCGCTTCACGGTGGCCGCCACCAACAACCCGGTGCTGGACCCCGAGTGGGACAACCCCGAGGGCGTGGTGATCGACGCCTTCATCTTCGGCGGCCGCCGCTCCACCACGGTGCCGCTGGTGACCGAGGCCCGTGACTGGGTCGAGGGCGTCTACATGGCCGCCACCATGGGCAGCGAGACCACCGCCGCGGCCGCCGGCCAGCAAGGCGTGGTGCGCCGCGACCCGTTCGCCATGCTGCCCTTCGCCGGCTACCACATGGGCGCCTACTTCAAGCATTGGCTCAACTTGGGCGCCAAGCTGCAGGAGCAGGGCGCCACGCTGCCCGGCATCTTCTGCGTCAACTGGTTCCGCAAGGGCGCCGACGGCAAGTTCACCTGGCCGGGCTACGGCGAGAACATGCGCGTGCTGCAGTGGATCCTGGGCCGCGTGGACGGCACCGCCCCGGCGGGCGAGGAGCACCTCTTCGGCACCACGCCGCGCTATGAGGACCTGAACTGGACGGGCCTCGCCTTCTCGCGCGAGCAGTTCGACAGCGTCACCAGCATCGACCGCGAGGCCTGGCAGCACGAGATCAAGCTGCACGACGAGCTGTTCGAAATGCTCAAGAGCCACCTGCCCGCCGAGCTGGCCGCCGCCAAGGCCCGCCTGGAGCAGCACCTGGCCGCCTGAGCCCCCGGCGCGGCATTTGCCCCGCTCTGAAGGCCCGCCCCGCGCGGGCCTTTTTGCGTTTTTGACGGCGCCGCCGGCCCTTTGCCGGCCGTGGCGGCGCCATCGCCGACAATCCCAACCATGAAACAAGACCTGACCGACCAGGAGCTCGGCGAGCTCGACGAGCTCCTCGCAGCCGCCCCCGAAGACCTGCAGCCGCTGGACGTGGTGATGCTCGATGGCTACCTCTGCGGCGTGCTGGTGCAGCCGCAGCTGCTGGACGAGGCCGACTGGCTGCCGCCCATCTTCGACATCGAGCAGCAGCCGCTGCCCGCCGACGTGGACGGCGCCTGGCTGGAGCGCTGCACCACGCTCATCCGCCGCCGCTACGAGGCGCTCAACCGCGCCCTGGCCGAGGACGGCGGTTTCGATCCCATCATCCTCGACCCGGACGTGCCGGAAGAAGAGGGCGAGGCTGCCGAGCCGGACGTGCCGCTGAGCGAGTACGAGCAGCAGGCCGTGGACGACGCCAAGGCGCTGCAGGCGTCGCTGCCGGAAACCTCCCGCCCGCTCATGCCCTGGGTGGCCGGCTTCCAGCACGCCACGCTGTGCTTCCCGGCGCTCATGGAGTCCGACGACGACGCCGTGGACCTCACGCTGGCGCGCATCTTCCGGCACCTGCCCGCGCAGTCCGACGAGGAGCGCGAGGTGCTCTCCACCATGGACAAGGAACTGCCCCTGGCCAGCGTGGACGAGGCCATCGACGACCTCATCATGGCCGTGGCCGAGCTGTGGGACCTGACCCAGGACCAGCGCTACGCCGTGCAGCAGGTGCGCCGCGACGCGCCCAAGGTCGGCCGCAACGACCCCTGCCCCTGCGGCAGCGGCAAGAAGTTCAAGCAGTGCCACGGCAAGGCCTGAGCTGAGCAAGCGCATGCGGCTGCAGCTGCTCTCCGACCTGCATCTCGAAACCGAGTCGTTCACTCCGCAGCCCGCCCCGGGCGCGGAGCTGCTGGTGCTGGCCGGCGACCTGGACAGCCGCTGGAAGGGGCTGGAACTGTTCGCCCACTGGCCGGTGCCGGTGATCTTCGTGGCCGGCAACCACGAGTTCGACCGCCGCGACATGGACGAGGCCTGGACCGGCCTGCGCGCGCGCTGCGCCGAGCTGGGTTTCACGTTGCTGGAGCGCGAGCGCCTCGTCTGGACCGCTGCCGACGGACGCCGCGTGCGCTTCGTGGGCACGGTGCGCTGGAGCGACTTCGAAGTCTTCGGCGCCTTGCAGCGCACCAAGGCGCAGCGCGCGGGCGGCTACTTCGCGCGGGTGCAGCAGTCCACGCGCGGCGGCGCGGTGTTCGACGCCGCCGCGGTGCGCGAGGAGGGCCTCCTGTGCCGCCAGTGGCTGGAGCAGGAGCTGGCCGAGCCGGCCGAGGGGCGCTGGGACGCCACCGTGGTGGTGACGCACTTCGCCCCCAGCCTGCGCAGCGCCGACCCGCGCTACGGCCGCCAGGCCAGCACGGCGAGCTTCTGCAACGCCGACGACGACCTCTTCCCCGGCGTGGACCTGTGGCTGCACGGCCACGTGCACCTGCGCCACGACTACGTGGTGGAGCACCCCGACGGTCGGCACACCCGCGTGGTCAGCCAGGCCCGCGGCACGGCCAACAAGGGAGAGCCGGACGGTTTTGACCCGTTGCGCCTCATAGAGCTGTAGGCCCCGGCCGTGGGCGCACGCGCGGCGTGCGCCTTGACTTTGGACAAGGCGCCCCGAGGAGTGCGTGCGACACTGGCCTTTCCAATACCCCCTGGAAGGCAGCACATGAAGATCCTCGTTCCCGTCGACGGCAGCCCCTACACCAAGCACATGCTGGCCTACCTGGCGGAGCACGAGGAGTGGCTCTCCGGGTCGCACCAGTACACCTTGCTGCACGTGGTGCCCGCGGTGCCGCCGCGCGCCGCAGCCGCGCTGGACAAGGACGTGGTCAAGGCCTACTACGACAGCGAGGCCGACAAGGTGTTCAAGCCCATCCGCGCCTTCTTCAAGAAGAAGGACGTGGCCATCGAGTACGTCAGCAAGGTGGGCCATGCCGCCGACCACATCGCCGGCCTCGCCGACAAGGGCCAGTTCGACCTGCTGATCATGGGCTCGCACGGCCACAGCGCCCTGGGCAACCTGGTGATGGGCTCCGTCGCCACCAAGGTCATGGCGCATTGCAAGACGCCCGTGCTGCTGGTGCGCTGAAAAGCGTTTCAACGGCACCGTCCGGCGCCCGCTGCGGCGCCTCGCCAAAGCGCCCTCCGGGGCGCTTTTTCTATGCCGCAGGCGGGGGCTCCAGGTCGCACCGCGCCTGGGCCAGCAGCGCCTGGCCTATGCGGTCCAGCAGCGGCGGCGCGGCCGAGGGTGCCTTGAGCGTCCACTGGTGCCAGTACAGCGCCACAGGCACTTGTGCCTGCGGCCGCAGCGCGACCAACTCGCCGCGCTCCAGCGCCGCGCGCACCTGCAGCAGCGGCAGCACGCCGATGCCCCATCCCATGAGCGTGGCCTGCATGAAGGCCTCGCTGGAGGGGACGTGGCGCTCCAGCAGGCGCGGCGCGCGCAGGTCCATCGCCCGTTCCACCCAGCGCTGGTGCATGTCGTCCTTGCGGTTGAAGACGATGAAAGGCATGGCCGCCACGTTGCCCTCGTGCAGGCCCTGCGGCAGCCGCTGCGCCAGGAAGGCGGGGCTCACGAAGGCGCCATAGGGCATGACGCCCAGCGCCTGCGCGCTGCAGCCGCGCAGCGGCTCGCGGCCCGTGCTCACGCAGCCCAACACCGAGCCATCGCGCAGCCACTCCTGCGTGAACGCCTGGTCGTCCACCAGCAGCTCCAGCGCCAGCGTTTCCTCCTGCTGCACCAGCGCGTCCAGCGCCGGCAACACCCAGGTCGCCAGGCTGTCGGCGTTGACGGCAATGGGCATTTTCAAGCGCGGCAGCGGCAGGCCCAGCTCGGCCGCGGCATCCACCCGCAGCGCCTGCCACTGCCGGGCCAGCCGCAGCAGCACCTGGCCCGCGGGCGTGAGGCGCAGCGGGCGCGCGCGCACCACCAGCGGCCGGCCCAATTGGGATTCCAGCACGCGCAGCCGCTGCGACACGGCCGATTGCGTCACCGCCAGGCGCTGCGCGGCGCCTTCGAAACTGCCCTCGTCGGCCAGCGCGGCCAGGCAGTCCAGTGCGGCGGAGTCCAGGTTGTCCATAAGCTGTTCTGATGAAGGCGGAGTTTCATTAAATCAGCTTCATGCGCGAGCCCAGGCTTTCGACAATGTGCGGCATGACTGTTTCAACTTCCGTCTTCGTCCAGGGCTGGCTCTCGATGGCCGGCCTGATCGTCGCGATTGGCGCGCAGAACGCCTTCGTCCTGCGCCAGGGCTTGCTGCGCGCCCACGTTGGTCCGGTGGTGGCGCTGTGCGCGCTGTCCGACGCGGTGCTGGTCTTCGCCGGCGTGCTGGGTTTGGGCGGGCTGCTGCGCGAGGCGCCCGCGCTGATGGCGCCGCTGCGCTGGGCAGGCGCCCTGTACCTGCTGTGGTTCGGCTGGAACGCCGCGCGGCGCGCCTGGCGGGGGGACAGCGCGCTGGCCGCGGGCGGCGCCTCGCAGAGCCGCGCCGGCGTGCTGCTGACCACGGCGGCGCTGACCTGGCTGAATCCGCATGTCTGGCTGGACACGGTGCTGCTCATCGGCGCATTGGGCGCGCAGCAGGCGCAACCGGCCGTTTTCGCCGCGGGCGCGTCCACGGCCTCGGTGATGTGGTTCACGGCGCTGGGCTTTGGCGCGGCGGCGCTGGCG
Organism: Azohydromonas lata; assembly: GCF_034427735.1. Classification (NCBI taxonomy): domain Bacteria; kingdom Pseudomonadati; phylum Pseudomonadota; class Betaproteobacteria; order Burkholderiales; family Sphaerotilaceae; genus Azohydromonas; species Azohydromonas lata. The sequence goes on along the minus strand of NZ_JAXOJX010000026.1, from coordinate 8,801 downwards.
CCCAAGCTCGCGCAGCCGCGCACCTGGCGCTGCGTGGACGCCCTGGTGGCGCTGGCCATGGGGGCCGTGGCCTGGCAATTGTTGGCGGTCTGAGCCGGGCGAAGGCCCGCGCGGGCCGCGGTTGAGAAGGGCGCGCCTACAATCGCGCCCTTTTTTCCGGCGCCCCTGCGGCGCTGCGCGAGTGCCCATGTCCTTCTGCGCCATCGATTTCGGCACCTCCAACTCCGCCGTGGCCGTGCCTGACCAGGCCGCCGCCGCGGGCGCCACGCGGCTGGTGGCGCTGGAGGGGCCTCAGCCCACCATGCCCACCGCCGTGTTCTACGCGGTGGACCCCGACTCGGCGGCCGGCCCCGAGCTGCACTACGGCCGCGCGGCCATCGCCGCCTACGTGGACGGCTTCGATGGCCGCTTGATGCGCTCCATGAAAAGCGTGCTGGGCTCGCCGCTGGTGACGCAGGACACGGACATTGGCGCCGGCCACCGCGTGAAATACCTGGACGTCATTGCCGCCTTCCTGCGCCGCTTGAAGGCACAGGCCGAAGGCGCGCATGGGGCGCCCATCACCCGCGCCGTGCTGGGCCGGCCGGTGTTCTTCGTGGACGAGGACGCCGCGCGCGACGCGGCGGCGCAAGCCTCGCTGGAGGCCGCGGCGCGCTCCGTCGGCTTCGAGGAGCTGCAGTTCCAGTACGAGCCCATTGCCGCGGCGCTGGACCACGAGCGCACGGTGCAGGGCGAGGAGCTCGTCCTGGTCGCCGACATCGGCGGCGGCACCTCGGACTTCTCGCTGGTGCGTGTGGGCCCAAAGCGCGCGGCGCGGCTGCAGCGGCAGGACGACATCCTGGCCAGCCACGGCGTGCACGTGGCCGGCACCGACTTCGACCGCCGCATCGAGCTGCTGTCCGTGCTGCCGGCCTGCGGGTTCAAGGGCCGGGGCCCGGGCGGGCGCGAGGTGCCCAGCGCCGTGTATTTCGACCTGGCCACCTGGCACCTGATCAATACCGTCTACACGCCGCCGCGTGTGGCCGAGCTGCGCGCCATGAAGGACTTTTATGCCGACGCGAACCAGCACCGCCGCCTCATGAAGGCCGTGCAGGAGCGGCTGGGCCACGCGCTGGGCGCGCTGGCCGAGGGCGCCAAGATCGACGTCGCGTCGTCCGGCCAAGCCCGAGTGGATTTGTCGCTGCTGGAGCCGGGACTGTTCTCGGAACTGGACGAGCCTCAGGCGCTGCAGGCGCTGGATGCCGATCTGCAAAGCATTGCCGACGCCGCTGTGGAAACGGTGCGCCGCGCGGGCGTGGCGCCGGACCGGGTGGACGCCCTGTACTTCACCGGCGGCTCCACGGGCTTGCAGCCGCTGACCAGCCGCATTGCCGCCGCCTTCCCGGCCGCGCGCAGCGTGCGCGGCGAGCGCTTCGCCAGCGTGGCCCAGGGTTTAGGGCTGCACGCGGCGCGCTGCTTCCAGGCGGGCGGTTGAGCGGCTGAGCGTCGGCGCAGGCCTCAGCGCCGTGGCGGCGGGCGGCGGGCGGGGGCGGGGGCGGCGCCCGCCGGGCGCGGGCGGTGCGTCTTGCGTGCGGGAGGGTTCACCTTGCGCGGGCGCGAGACGTCGGCCAGCAGCAGGCTGGCGCGCACCAGCATCTCCACGGCCTCGGCCATGTCGGCGGGCGGCTCCAGGGTTTCGATCTCGGCCAGCAGCTCGTCGGCGTCTTCCAGGTCCTCGGGGTCCAGGTGCATGAAGAGCTGCGCCAGCGGCTCCAGCAGCGCGGGGCCGTCCATGCGCATGAGGGCGGGGAAGAACTCCATGGCCGTGGCGAAACCGGCCACCCAGGGCATGACGGCCTCCGAGGGGCTGGCGTCCTCGTCCAGCTCCCACACCCAGGGGTCGAACCACTGGCGCTGGGCGATGGTGCGTTCCAGCTCGGCGTGGCGGCGGCGCACCAGGGCGTGCAGCCGCTGCAGCGACGGGGTGTTGGGCGGTTCGCGGCCGTCCGCATCGGTGATGTGGCGCAGCCACTGTGCGGGCGGGACGGTCTGGGGCTGCAGCAGCACGCCGACCAGGAAACCGTCGGTCATGGACACGTCCAGCGGCTCCAGCGGGGCGGGCACAGCGTCGAGCAGGGCTTCAAGCTCTTCCAGCTCGCGTTCGTCCAGTGGGGAAAGTTCGGGGGCGTTTCGCGGGCTCATCGCGGCATTGTCCCCTGGTCCGGGGGTTTGGCTCGTGCCGACCTTGCCTAAATTGCGAGAGTTGCCCAGGGCGCCGCACAGCCGTGCGGCGCACCCGGCCTGCCGGTCCCAACGACGTCCTTTTCATGAGGACTTCACGCGCCCACCCCGCAAGGGGCGGGCGTTTTTTTTGGCAGGCCGGGCCGGCACGCGCGGGGATTTAAAGGCGCCAGTCCAGGCGCTGAGGCTGGCTGCCCAGTTGCAGGCGGCGTTCCTGCACGGCGTCGCCGACGCGGGCCTGCACGCGGTACTCGCCCGGAGGCAGGTTGACCATGAGCAACGGGCCGGCCTGCGCCACCTCCAGCACGGTGGTGCCCTGGGCGTTGGCCACGCGCACGCCGTCGGCCACGGCGTAGGCGCCGCCGGAGGCGCTGAAGACGATGAGCAGCGGAAATTGCGGCCATTGCGCCATGAGCGCGGAGCGTTCCTCGTCGCCCGCACCGCCGTTGAGGTATTTCACGGCGGCGGGTGTTGCGACCGTCTCCACCATGCTGCCGGCGTCCGTGCCGGGCTGTTGTGCCCAGGCGAGGGCACCGCACAGCGCCCAAGCCAGGGCCAGCGCCGCCTTGCCTTTGTGCCGTGCCATGAAAGTCTCCGCAGCCTCGATGGCTGCAGAGACTAGGTGCGGGCCGACGTGCGGTCTGTCAGGCGGTGGCGCCGCAGCTTGTGGGACGGCGCCGACACGGCGGCGAGCTGCGGCTTGCGGGCCGCCTTCCCGGTGGCTTTGGCGGTGGTGGTCGTGCGGGTCTTCGCGGCCGTCTTGGTGGAGGCCTTTGCGGCCTTCGCGGCGGTCCTGGCGGCCACACGCCTGGAGAAGGACGTGGGTACCAGGCGGGAGGCCGTGGGCTCCTGGCTGGCGTGGCGCGCGCCGCCGTTGGCCAGCGGCTCGATTTCCACCTCGCGGTCGCTGCCCAGGATGCCCAGCCGCGCCGCGGCGGCGTGGCTCACGTCGATGACGTGGCCGCGGTTGAAGGGGCCGCGGTCGTTGATGCGCACCACCACCTCGCGGCCATTGGCCGGGTTGCGCACGCGGGCGTAGCTGTTGAGGGGCAGCGTGCGGTGCGCGGCCGTGAGCTCGGTGCGGTCGTAGCGCTCGCCGCTGGCGGTGCGGCGGCCGTGGAAGTGGTGCGCGTACCAGGAGGCGCGGCCGCGCTGCAGCAGTTGGCTCAACAGGGAGCGGGACGGCGCGGGGCGCTCGGCGGCGTCAGCGGGTTGGGCGGCGAGGTCGGCCGGTGTGGCGGCGGTGCCTTGCACCAGGTCTTGCGGCACTTGCGCGGGGGTGTCGGCCGCAGCGGGGGTGTCGGCCAGGGACGGGCCCGTGGCGCAGCCGGCCAGCAGGGCCAGCAGCAGGGCCAGTCGTTTCGTCGAGCGTTGCATCGGCGGCACCTTTCATGAAGGCGGCAAGGCCAGGCGCCGGCAAGGACGACCAGCCCAGCCGCAGTGCTGGCCGGGACACGCACACCCGACCGGTGGACAGAACTGCGGTGGATTGTTCGGACGCCTTCCGGAAAACCAGGGCCCGTTGCAGGCCGAAGGCGTCTGAGACTGCTTGAGTTGTTGGTGTTATTGGCGCGCCTGGCTGGGATCGAACCAGCAACCCCTGCCTTCGGAGGGCAGTACTCTATCCATTGAGCTACAGGCGCCGAAACCGCCATTGTAGCCATGCCGCGAAGCCCTACCGCCGCGTGCGTGCAAAGGCGTGTTCAAGCCGCTGCCTGGGCCGTGCACTCGGGGGCGCTTCCTTGCCGCACGGGACCGTGTGGCAAGTCGCGGCAAGCCCCGCCGCAGGCCCCTTTCTCCAGGGGGTGCGCCGATATACTTCGGCGGTTTTTTTGCGCCCCAAAGCGTGCGCGTCGTGCGCGCCGAGCCGCCGCCGGGCCCAACCGGAATTTGGCCGAGGATTTATGACCAGCAACAGCCACCACACCCCTGACCACGAAGCGCCGCACGAAGGTCCGATCAAGACGCCCAGGCAGCTCATTTGGGCCGTGCTGTTCGCCTTCATCGTGCCCATCGCCGGCATCGTGCTGCTGGTGACCTACGTGGGCGCGGGCAAGAAGCCCGGCGCGGGCTCCGACTTCATGGCCGCCGAGGCCGTGGCGCGCCGCATCCAGCCCGTGGGCACGGTGACGATCCGCGAGGCCAATGCCGGCGGCGCGGGCGTGCTCAAGACCGGCGAGCAGGTGTTCCAGGCCCAGTGCTCGGCCTGTCACGGCACCGGCGCCGCGGGCTCGCCCAAGTTCGGCGACGAGGCCGCCTGGGCGCCGCGCATCAAGAGCGGCTACGAGGCGCTGCTGAGCTCGGCGCTCAAGGGCAAGAACGCCATGCCGCCGCAAGGCGGCGGCGCGCTGAGCGAGGTGGAAGTCGGCCGCGCCGTGGTCTACATGGCCAACAAGGCCGGCGCCAAGTTCCCCGAGCCCAAGGCCCCGGCCGGCGACACCGCCGCCGCCCCGGCTGCCGCGGCTCCTGCCGCCACGGCGACGGCGGCCGCACCCGCTGCCGCGCCCGCGGCGGCCCAGGGCGATGCCGCCCCGGCGCTGTTCACCCAGACCTGCCAGGCCTGCCACGCCGCCGGCGTCGCCGGTGCGCCCAAGGTGGGCGACAAGGCCGCCTGGGCCCCGCGCGCCGCGCAGGGCATTGACGCCCTGACCGCCAGCGCCATCAAGGGCAAGGGCGCCATGCCGCCCAAGGGCGGCTCGGCCGCTTCCGATGCCGACATCAAGGCCGTCGTCACCTACATGGTCAACGCGTCCAAGTAAGCGCCTCGCGCTCCAACGAAAGCCGGCCCGCGGGCCGGCTTTTTCATGGGCGCCTCGATGCGCGCTTCAGGCTGCGGGCAGCTTGGGCGGCTGCGCGCCGGCCTGTTCCCAGCGGTCCACGAGGGCGGCGGGGCTCAGGCGGTAGTTGAAGCGCGCGGGCAGCTCCTCGAAGCGCAGCTCGCCGTTGAGCGTCCAGTGGCCCTGCTCCAGCGCCTGCGCGGCCAGGGGCACGTCCCGGCTGTGGACGAGCCCCAGGCCCAGGTCGGTGTCCAGGAAGAGGCGGCCCAGCTCGTCCAGCCAGGCGCCGCGCCACTGAGCCGCGGCGCCGTTGTGGGCCTGGATGTGGAAGGCATCGTCCAGGTGCCATACCCAGGGCGCGGCTTCGAGCTCCACGTACACGCGCTGCGGGCCGTTCTGGAAGAACCAGGCGCCGGCGCCGTCGCTCATGTAGTTGCGGCCTATGAAGGCGCACAGCGCCTCGTGCTCGATGCGGCTGCCCTTGGACTGCGGGAAGCCGCCGGCGGCCTGCGTGGCCTCGTCGCGCAGGAACCACTGGCCCCGTGCGTCCAGCCCAAGCCAGCCGCGGGCGGCGGGCACGTTGGGCCACTTGCTCATCGCGGCCTTGACGATGTCGTCCATGTCGGTATTTCCAAAAACTTCGTTCAGCGCGGCGACTGCAGCCAGCGCGTGACGGCGCTGGGCAGCGTGAGCACGTGGCCGGGCCAGGCGCCGTGCGGAAAGCCCACGTGCCCGCCGTCCAGCGGCTGCCACAGCGTCACATGGTCGCCCACTTCCTGCGGCCGCGGCAGGCTGGCTGCGGGGACGAAAGGGTCGTTGCGCGCGTTGAGCACCAGGGCCGGCACGCGTATGCGGTGCAGATGCGGCTTGGAGGAGCAGCGCGTCCAGTAGTCCTCGGTGTTGCGGAAGCCGTGGACCGGCGCGGTGAAGGCGTTGTCGAACTCGTAGAGCGTGCGCGCGGCCAGCACTTTGTCGCGGTCGCACAGCCCCGGGTGCTGCGCCAGCTTGGCCAGCGCTTTCGGCTTCAAGGTGTTGAGGAACAGCCGCGTGTAGACCAGCCGGTTGAAGCCCGCGCCGATGTGGTGGCCGCCGGCCATGAGGTCCAGCGGCGAGCTGATGGCGGCGACCGCTTGCACGCAGCGCGCGGCCATGTCGCCGCTTTCCTCGACCCAGCGCAGCAGCGCGTTGCCGCCCAAGGAAACGCCCACGGCCATGAAGGGCCGGCCGTGGCGCTCGCGCAGGCGCTGCAGCATCCAGCCGACCTCGGCATGGTCGCCGGAGTGGTAGGCGCGCGGCGCGAGGTTGATCTCGCCGGAACAGCCGCGGAAATGCGGCACCGCGTAGGCCCAGCCCAGCGCGCGCGCCGTGGCGGCGAAGGCTTGGGCGTAGTGGCTGCTGGACGAGCCCTCCAGCCCGTGGAACAGCACCAGCAGCGGCGCGCCGGGCGGGCCGCTTTGGAAATCCACGTCCACGAAGTCGCCGTCCGGCGTTCGCCAGCGCTCGCGCGTGTAGTTGGGGGCGGGGCCTTCGAAGCGGCGGGAAAACAGCGCTGGCCAGATGGTCTGCAAGTTACCGCCGGGCAGCCAGTACGGAGCGGTGTATTCCATCTCGGATTTCAGTGCAGGACTGGAGGAGCCTCGGAGATTTCCGGCGGCTCCTCGCTGGAGCCGCCGCTTGCATGGTGTGCCACCAGTCGCCAGCCCAACGCACCCTTCACGTAGACGTTGGTGGCCAGCACCCACGCGGTCAAGGGCCCCTCGGCCGTGAGCACTTCCACCCGCTCCAGCAGGTTGTGCACGGCGCAGCCCGCGGCCTGCACGCGGCGCACCTGCGCGGGCCGCACGTTGACGGGGCCCTCGGCGAACAGCGCCTCGAAGGTCGCGCGCACGGCCAGCGGCCCGATCACCCGCGGGCCGCCGGGGTGCACGCAGATGATCTCCTCGTCGTCGCTCCACACGGCCATGAGCCGCTCGAGGTCGCCGCGCTGCAGCGCCTCGTAGAACTCGGCCTCGATGTCCTCGGGCGAGGCCATGAGCGCGGCGGTCTGGGACTTCGGTCGCGCCATGGCGTTCGTTTCTCCGTCAGCGGAACACCACCGTCTTGTGCCCGTTCATGAGCACGCGGTGCTCGACGTGCCAGCGCACGGCGCGCGCCAGCACGACGCTCTCGACGTCGCGGCCCACGGCGGTGAGGTCGTCGGCGGAGAGGGCGTGGTCCACGCGCTCGACGTCCTGCTCGATGATGGGACCTTCGTCCAGGTCGGCCGTGACGTAGTGGGCCGTGGCGCCGATGAGCTTGACGCCGCGCGCATGCGCCTGCGCATAGGGCCGGGCGCCCTTGAAGCTGGGCAGGAAGCTGTGGTGGATGTTGATCGCGCGACCATGCAGCACCTTGCAGAACTCGGGGCTGAGGATCTGCATGTAGCGCGCCAGCACCACGAGGTCGATGCGCTCGCGCTCGATGAGCGCCTCGATCTCGCTTTCCTGCGCGCGCTTGGCCTCGGCGGAGGCGCCCGTGGGCAGCGGCAGGTGGTGGAAGGCGAGGCCGTAACTCGCGGCCAGCTCGGCGAAGTCGGGGTGGTTGGAGACGATGGCCGGGATGTCCACCGCCAGTTGCCCGCTGCGCCAGCGGAACAGCAGGTCGTTGAGGCAGTGGCCGAACTTGCTGACCATGAGCAGCACGCGCGGGCGCTGCGTGACGGCGTGCAGCTTGGCATCCATGCGGAACTGCTGGCGCATGTTGCCCAGCAGCCGCTCCAGCGTGGCGGCGTCGGCCAGGTGGGCCGGCGCCTCGAAGTGCACGCGCATGAAGAAGAGGCCCGTGGAGTCCTCCGCGCCGACGTCGCCGAACTGCTGCGAGTCGATGATGTTGCAGCCCGCCTGGTACAGCAGCCCCGAGACGGCATGGACGATGCCGGGTTGATCCTGGCAGGAGAGGGTGAGTATGAATTCCTGTTCGCGCGGCATGGCAAATGTTCCTTGCCGCGGATTGTAGGGAGGGGCCATCATCCGCCCCGCCGATGAAGACCCACCTCCAGGACTGGAACGAGCGCAGCCGCGAGCTGGCCGAGCTGCTTTCCCGCTGTGCGCTGGGTGAGCGCCGCGCCTTCGCCGCGCTCTACCAGCGCAGCAGCGCGCATCTGTTCGCCGTGGTGCTGCGTATCCAGCGCGACAGGGCCCAAGCCGAGGAGTTGCTCCAGGACATCTACGTGAGCATCTGGAAGGCGGCGGCCAGCTTTGACGCAGCCCACAGCCAGCCGCTGACCTGGATGACCAGCATCGCCCGCCACCGCGCCATAGACAGCCTGCGCCGCGCCCAAGCGCAGCCGCAGACCGTCTCCACCACCCCGCGCGACGAGGACGACGCGGCCCCCGAGCCGCCCGCCCCCGAGGGCGGCGGCCCGCTGGAGCTGCTGCAGCGCGCCAGCGACGCGCGCGAGCTCGAACGCTGCGTGCAGGCCCTCACGCCCCAGCAGCGCCAGAGCGTGGCGCTGGCCTTTTACGACGGCCTGAGCCACGCCGAGGTCGCCGACCGCCTGCACCAGCCGCTGGGCACGGTGAAGTCCTGGGTGCGGCGCGCGCTGGCCACGCTGCGCCAGTGCCTGGAGCGCGCGGCGCAGCGCGACACGGCGCAAGCCGGGCAGGCGCACTGATGGACTACGCCCGCCCAAACCGCGCCGAGGCCCTGGCCGCCCAATACGTCGCCGGCACCCTGCGCGGCCCCGCCCGCCGCCGCTTCGAAACCCTGCTCGCCGCCCATCCCGTGCTGCGCGCCGCCGTGGCCGACTGGGAGCGCCGCCTCATG
>NZ_JAXOJX010000025.1:0-95740 GCF_034427735.1 Azohydromonas lata | reverse complement strand
GCGGCCAGCCAGCCGGGCCGTTACGTTTTCCCCTGACAGCAATGCGCCTGCGCGGGGATGACGGAGTAGAGAGCGCGGCTCTTCAGCTTCCGGCTGACTCGGGTTTGGGACGTCCCAAACTCAAGGCGGCACCCGGCGTCAAGCCGCCGTGAACCGCTCCGCGTACACCTGCGCGTCCGGCACGCCGGCCTCCCGCGCCGCGGCTTCAACCGCTTCCACCAGCGCGGGCGGGCCGCACACGTACACGTCCGGCCATGCGCCGGGGGCGCAGGCGGCCAGGTCCGCGCGCAGCGCGTCCACGGGCGTGCCGCGCAGGCCCAGCCAGGCGTCCGAGGGCTGCCAGACGCACACGCGCTGCTCCAGGCCGGGCAGTTCGGCCAGCGCGGCGGCGGCGAACAGCTCGGCCTCGCGGTTCACGCCGAAGTACAGCCGCACGGGATGCGGCTCCCCGAACTCCGCCATGCGGCGCAGCATGGACAGCAGCGGCGCCAGCCCCGTGCCGCCGGCCACGAACCAGCGCGGACGCAGCCCGTTTTCCCGCAGGCCGAAAGCACCCTGCGGACCGTGCACCACCAGCCGGGCACCCACGGCCGCCTCGTCGCGCAGCCAGTTGGAAAAACGGCCCTGCGGCTGCAGCCGGATCAGGAACTCCAGCGTGCCGGCCCAGTTGCCGGTGTTGGACATGGAGTAGGCGCGGCGCAAGTCCGTGCCCGGCACTTTCAGCTCCGCGAACTGCCCCGGCTCGAACTCGGCCACCGCGACTCCCTCGGCGTCCGGCAGCAGTTGCAGCACCAGGCGCACGGTGGCGTCGCCGTCGCGCTCGATTTCCAGCACTTCGGCGTCGCGCTGCGGCACGGGGCCGCCGGCGATGCGCGCGCGGTCGTAGGGCAGCGCGATGCGCAGATCGCCGCAGGGCGTGGTGCGGCACAGCAGCACGCTGCCGGGCTTGTCAGCGCTCAGCGCCTTGGGGTTGTGGTCGCCCAACTCGTAGTCGCCGCTGAGCACCTGCGCCGCGCAGGCGCCGCAGCCGCCCTGGCGGCATTGGGCCGGCAGCCGCCATTGGGCCGCGTCGGCGGCTTCCAGCACGGACTGGCCCGGCAGGTTGTCGAGTTGGAGGGACTGGCCGTCGAGCGTGCACAGCTCGACGGACCAGGTCTTGACGGCTTGGTCCATCGGTCTCGTCTTTCGCTTGGCGCGTCAGGCCGCTTCGAGCTGCAGCGTCTTGCGGATGTCGGCCTGCGCCTCGCCGATGGGCTGGATGCCGAACTTCTCGACCAGCACGCCCAGCAGGTTGGGCGTGAGGAAGGCCGGCAGCGTGGGGCCCAGGCGGATGTTGCGGATGCCCAGCGCCAGCAGCGTCAGCAGCACGGCGGCGGCCTTCTGCTCGAACCAGGAGATGACCAGCGACAGCGGCAGGTCGTTCACGCCGCACTCGAACGCTTCGGCCAGCGCCGAGGCGATCTTGATGGCCGAGTAGGCGTCGTTGCACTGGCCGATGTCCAGCAGGCGCGGGATGCCGCCGATGTCGCCGAACTCGTGCCGGTTGAAGCGGTACTTGGCGCAGCCCAGCGTCATGACGACGGTGTCCTGCGGCGCCTGGGTGGCGAAGTCGCTGTAGTAGTTGCGGCCGGGGGCAGCGCCGTCGCAGCCGCCTATCAAATAGAAGTGTTTGATGGCGCCGCCCTTGACGGCGTCGATGACCGCACCGGCCACGCCCAGCACGGCGTCGCGGCCGAAGCCGACGGTGATGGTCTGCTCAGGCTCGGTGGCCTTGAAGCCGGGCAGCGCCTTGGCGGCCTGGATGACTTGCGCGAACTGGTGGTTTTCCACGTGGCGCACGCCGGGCCAGCCCACGGGGCCGGTGGTGAAGATGCGTTGGCGGTAGGCGGGCAGCGGCTCGATGATGCAGTTGCTGGTCATCAGCACGGGGCCGGGGAAGTTGGCGAAGTCCAGTTGCTGGTCCTGCCAGGCGCCGCCGTAGTTGCCGGCCAGGTGCGGGTAGGCCTTGAGCACCGGGTAGCCGTGGGCGGGCAGCATCTCGCCGTGGGTGTAGATCTGGATGCCGCTGTCCTTGGTCTGCTCCAGCAGGGCTTGCAGGTCGCCCAGGTCGTGGCCGGAGACCAGGATGGCCTTGCCGGCCACCGGGGTGAGGCGCACGGCGGTGGGCTGCGGGGTGCCGAAGCGGCCGGTGTTGGCGGCGTCCAGCATCTCCATGACTTGCAGGTTGAGCGTGCCCAGGGCCAGCGACTCGCCCAGCAGCGCGGGGATGTCGGCCGGGTCCTGCGCCAGGAAGTCCAGCGCGTGCTCGATGCCGGCGAACACGGTCTCGCGCGCCTCGCCCAGCACGTAGGCGTGGTGGGCGTAGGCGCAGACGCCCTTGAGCCCGTACAGCAGCAGCGCGCGCAAGCCCGTGACGTCGGCGCCCACCTGCTCCAGCCCGGCGTTGATGCCCACGTCGGCGGCCTGCAGCAGCAGCCCGGCCTGGTCGGCGGCGGGCTGCCAGGTGGCGGCGGCGGTGGCGAGCACTTGCGGCTCCTGGCCGGCGGCGCGGGCGGCGGCCTCGTAGCGAGCGCGCACGGCGTCGCGCAGGGTGGCGGCTTCCTTCAGCAGCGTGACGAAGCGGGCGGCGTTGAAGTTGACGTTGGTGAGCGTCGTGAACAGCGCGTAGAGGATGAAGGCGTCGGCCTCGCGGTCCGGCGCATTCAGGGCGCGCAGGCGGCCGGCGTATTGGGCGATGCCCTTGGTGGCGTGGACGAGCAGGTCCTGCAGATCGGCCGTGGTGGCGTCCTTGCCGCAGTGGCCGCGTTCGGAAGCGCAGCCGGCCGAGGTTTCGGTGCGGGCGGTCTGTTCACATTGGTAGCAGAACATGCGGAAAAGGCTCTCTGTGGTGTTGTCCGTGATGGCGTGCCGTTTCTGGCGAACGGCGGGGGCGGAAGGTACGCAACAGGAGCGGGGGGAATCCTTGAAGCAGTTCAAGGATTTGGGGCCAGGGTGTCGAGAGCCTCGGGCTATTGAGCCACATCAAAACAAGGCGGCGCGAAGAAATCAATCACAGGCGTGCAAACAAAAGAGCCATTTCCAGCAAATACATGCTTTCTTTATGGCCCCAGCATGGGCAGCGTTAAATACGTCACGAATGCGGCTGAGCCGACGCAACGATTAACGGATTGGCGTGCAAAACGTAGTTGAGCCTGTATCGTTGAGCAGCCGCGAGGTGTAGTAATGGATTGGGGCTTAGGAAAACGCCTCAATGTTTTAATCTTTGAAGTTTTTCTAAAAAACGATATGGACTCCTTTTCCGTTTGGCACTGGCTGATCGTGCTGATTTTTTTCTTGATTCCCATCGGCATGGGATTCTTGCTGATGGGCCTTCAAAAGCCTGCAAAAATCAAGCATGGCGCCTCCGGGCTGGTCAAAAACGGATACGTGGGCTTTTCCTGGACTTACTGGCTGTTCGGCTGGCTCGTGCCTGTGATCCGCGGCGAAGTCGGCATAGGCGTGCTGCACCTGATTTTGACTGCATTCACCTTTGGTCTTTTTCAACCCATCATGGCGTTTCTCTATAACCGGCAATATATGACGCGGATGCTGACCAATGGGTGGGAACTGGCAGATGAGGAAGGGGTTAATGCTAAGGCGCGGTTAAGATTAGGAATTGCAGAGATTTGAAAAGATAATCTCAAACCGGAATCAAAATTAGTTGACGGAGAAATTTCATGGCAACAATGGACTACCTGAAAGGTCCCGCACACCGGGTTCGCACAGACCAACTGGAAGCGGAACTTTCGCAATCGCGAGTGCATTGCGCACAGGTAGAAGAGACCGCCAAAAAAACTCGGGGCGATGGAAATCGTTGAAGTCAGGCGCTTGATCGACGATGAAAATCGAAGACTGCAATCTGTGCGGGCAGAGATTGAAAAACCCAACACCAAGCCCGCGACGAGATTCAACAGGCCCAACAAGCAGCCCGCGCAGCGCTTTTGATGTTCTTGTTGGAAGTCCCCATGCAGGCGTGATGCCGGTACTGGCGACTGGCATCTCAGGGATGACGGACCTATGCTTTTCTTTCGGCCGAGCAAGCGGGCTTGTCGCCACGCGCTACTGCCGGTCTGCGTGAAAGGACTACCTATGTTGTCCAATGCCTCCGTCACTACGATGTTGCCGGTCAAGGACATGGCCAGGGCGCGTGCCTTCTATGAAACTTGCCTGGGCCTGCAGCCCGGCGGCTTACAACCCGATGGCAAGTTTGTCTATAGGGTGGGTGGCAGCACATTGGCTTTGTTTCCCAAGGTTGAGGGCACAAAGGCTGACCATACGGCCATCAGTTTCCAGGTGTCTGATATCGCTGCCGAAATCCAAGAATTGAAACGTGCTGGTGTGGTTTTTGAAGACTACGACTTCCCGGGCCTGAAAACCGTAAACCACGTCTGCGTACTTGGCGCTGAGAAAGCAGCCTGGTTCAAGGATACCGAAGGCAATTACCTTTGCATTCACGAGAATCTGGCTGCTACGTAACTTGGCCACTCTTCCCTATGTAGGTCGCTGGACTTGGCCAGCGACCATTTCGGCATCCAATCCAAAGAGGCGCACCGTGTGGTGCGGCAACTCCAAGTGGTCTATGCAGCATGACTGCTTTTCCTTGCATGGCGGTCCGGATACCGCAACGTGGCGCTGCAGCAAGGTGCACAGAGTGCTTTGCCACACCAATAAGTATTCGGCAAACAGCGGGACAGCCAATCCGGTACCAAGCCCTTATCGTTGTCCTCTTGCGTGTCCGCTCACCTAGATGCTGCAGCATTAAACCGCGGCTATTCCTTCAATTACCTGCAATAAATCCTCAGCCCCACCGAAGGCGCCAGAACGGGTATGGCAAACCACCCCATCCCATTTCCCTCCCACCATCCGCGCACAGCCCCACCCCGCCCTGTCCATCGCAGTTTCGGAAACCAACCCCGAAGCCCCCAGCGCCCGGCACATCGCCAGCAAGGTATCTCCGCCCACGATCACCAGCGCCCCAGGCCGAGGCACGTTTTCGGCGATCAGGGCGGCCTGGCGTTCCAGCAGCGCGGCGGCTTGGTCGGCCGTGAGCATTTCCTGCGGCGATAAATCAATCAGCCGCGGATAGCCCTCCGCCGCCCGCCGCAGGGTTTCCGGCTCCGCGCCCGCGTGGCATTCATCCGCCCAGCGCGAGGCGCGCAGCACGCGCCACTGCTCGCGCGAAACGGGGTGGTGGCTCGCGCTCACCAGCATGGGCGCGCCCGTGCCGCGCTCGCTGGCGGGCGCGGCGGGCACATTCAAATCCAGCCCGCGCGCCATCGCATGCGCCAGGCCGGCGCTGCCGCACCACAGCCAGCGCCCGGCCTCGGGTTTCAAGGCCATCGCCACGACCGCGTCCATGTCCGCGTCGCAATGCACGTCCGGCACCCACACGGTCACGTCGCCCACCAGCGCCTGGGCGATGCTTTCCGGGCCGACCGGCGAGCGGGAGTCATCCGCCTTCACCACCCACTGCCGGCCGCCCTCCGTTACCCGCCCCTGTGCGGGAAAGGCCGGGGCGAAGACGATGCGCTCGAAGCCGCCCTGCTGGGCCAGATAAGCCACTTCCGCGAACGTGTTGCCGCGCAGCAGGCTGTCCACCTTCTTGAAGGCGATGCCTGCCCCGCGCAGCCACGCCACGCTGGGAGTCAGCAGCGCGGGTAAATCGGCCACCGGCACGTCCCGCGTGGCGGTGGCGACGATGTCTATGCCCGCGACGGGTTTGCCCGCAGCGGGCGCCCCTAGGTGCACCGGCACCCCCGCGCCAAAGGCGGCGGCGCAGTCCAGGGCGCCAGTTAGATCGTCAGCCAGGATGCGCAGCGTCTTCATCAGCGGGCCTTCACCACGGTCAGTTTCAGGTTGAGGGCGCGCAGGCGCTCCTCCTCGGCAGCGGGCAGGCCGCTGTCGGTGATCACTTCAGCCACGTCGCCCAGCGACGCGATTTGCATGAAGGCGCGCGGCCGGAATTTGGAGCTGTCCACCAGCAGCCGCGTCGCGTTGGCCGCCTTCATCAGCGCCCGCTTCACGCCGGCCAGCTCGGCGGAGGTCTCGGAGATCACGTCGTCCGTCACCGCGTGCGCGCCCAGCAGCAGCACGTCGGCGCGCAGGGAGGACGCCTGGTCCACCAGCGTCTGGCCCAGGATGGTCGTGCTCCCAGGGCGCAGCATCCCGCCCAGCATGTGCACCTGCACCAGCGGCGATTTGCCCAGCACCTGCGCGATCACGAGGTCGTTGGTCACGGCGGTCAGCGGAATCTGGCGGCGCACGGCCGCGCGCGCGGCTTCCAGCACCGTCGTGCCGCTGTCAAAGATGACGCTTTGACGAGGCTCCAGCGCCTCGGCCGCCGCCTCGCCTATGGCCGCCTTCTCGCGCGGCGACAGCTCGGCCGCCGCCACCGGGTCCGGCTCGAAGGTGGCGTATTCCGGCGCCTGCTGGCGCAGCAGCGCGCCGCCGTGCGTGCGGTCCACCACGCCCTCGGCCGCCAGCGCGTCCAGGTCGCGCCGCAGCGTCGAAATCGACGCGCCCAGCGCCTGCTCCAACTGGCCAATCGTCACCGCGCCGTGCACGCGCAGGAAATCCACGATGCGATGCCGCCGCTGCGCAGGCAGCAAGGGCGAGTCCATCGTGGCAAAGGAGTCTGAAGTCGTGGACATGGCGTTTTCCTGGCGAATGCGGCAAATCATGCCACAGCACCTGATAGATCGTGATGGTTGTTGATCTTTTGTGGAGTTTTATGATTCAATTCACTCATCGGCTTCCACAAAGCTCCACACAGAGGGCCTGGCCGGTCGCCACAACGACGGAGACAACGCCATGAACGATCACAAAGTTCCAAGTTCGCGCAGCCTCGCGCCGGCCGTCGCCCAAGGTGCCGCTCCCCGCGCCGCCTGACTCCCACCCCACCGACAACGAATGGACCGCCACATGAGCACCCCGATACGCCTGGCCTTCACGATGGGCGATCCCGCCGGCATCGGCCCCGAGATCATTGCCAAGGCCACCCGCGAGATGGCCGGCCTGGTGCGCGCCGGCCGCGCCGAGTTCATCGTCCTGGGCAGCGCTGCCGCCATGGCGCAGGCTGAAGCGCTGCTGAAGCTGCCTTCGACGGACGAGCAAGGCAACGCCTTCTACCGCATGGTGGACGTGGGCCCGGTGGAGGCGCCCATCGTCATCGGCCAGGTGGCCGCCGCGGGCGGCGAGTGGGCCTACCGCGCGGTGGAGCGCGCCACGCGCATGGTCCAAGGCGGCACGGCGGACGCCATCGTCACCGGGCCGCTGTCCAAGGAGGCGCTGCACCTCGCCGGCCACCACTTCGAAGGCCACACCGAGCTGCTGGCCCACCTCACCGGCCAGCGCGACGCCGTGATGATGCTGGCCCACGGCGACATGCGCGTCACGCACGTCACCACCCACTGCGCCCTGGCCGACGTGCCCAAGCGCATCACGCCCCAGCGCCTGCGCCGCGTCTTCGACGTCACGCTGGACGCCATGCACGCCCTGGGCATAGCCCAGCCGCGCGTGGCCGTCGCCGGCCTCAACCCGCACTGCGGCGAGGGCGGCATCCTGGGCACGGAAGACGACAAGGTCATCGCCCCCGTCATCCAGGAGTATGCGGAGCGCGGGCTGGTCGGCCCCATCCCGGGCGACACGGTCTTCATCAAGCTGCGCGCCCGCCAGTACGACGCCGTGGTGGCCATGTTCCACGACCAGGGCCACATCCCCGTGAAGCTGCTGGGCTTCAACGTGGACCCCAACACGGGTAAATGGCAGGCGATCAGCGGCGTGAACATCACGCTGGGCCTGCCCATCCTGCGCACCTCGGTGGACCACGGCACGGCCTTCGACATCGCCGGCCAGGGCATCGCCAACGCCGACAGCGTGGTGGAAGCGGCCGAATACGCGCTGCGCCTCATCGCCGGCCAGCGCGCCGCCGCGCAAGCCGCCGCCCAAACCTCCGAAGGGGCCCAGGCATGAGCGCGGGCGCGCTGCGCACGCACGCCGAGGACGCGGCCCGCCAGGTGGCCGACCTCCCCTCGCTGCGCGTCCAGGCCCACGCCGCCAACCTCATGTTCCTGCGCGACGGGGCGCTCGGCTGCGTCTGGTTTGGCGGGAGCATGGAAGGCAAGTCCGACATCTGCGTCTTCATGTCGCGGCTGGAGCCGGGCTCCAGCCAGTGGAGCGAGCCGGTGCAGCTCTCCAGCGACCCGGACCGCTCGGAGCAGAACCCTATCCTCTTCCCCGCGCCGGACGGCAGCCTGTGGCTGCTGCACACCGCGCAGACGGCGGGCCACCAGGACACCTCCGTGGTGCGCCGCCGCGTCTCGCACGACGAGGGCCGCACCTGGGGCCCCACCGAGACGCTCAAGGACGTGCCCGCCGGCACCTTCGTGCGCCAGCCCATCCAGGTGCAGGCGGACGGGAGCTGGCTGCTGCCCATCTTCAATTGCCGCGCCGTGCCCGGCCAGGCGTGGGACGGCAGCCTGGACGACAGCGCCGTGCTGCGCTCCACCGACCAGGGCGCGAGCTGGCAGCGCATCGAGGTGCCCGCGAGCCTGGGCTGCGTGCACATGAACGTCGTCGCCGGCAAGGGCGCGAGCGATTTATTGGCCTTCTTCCGCAGCCGCTGGGCGGACCATGTGTATCGCAGCGAGAGCCGGGACGGCGGCCTGAGCTGGTCGCAGCCGCAACCTTGCGGCCTGCCCAACAACAACTCGTCCATCCAGGCCGTGCGCCTGGCCGACGGGCGGCTGGCGATGATCTTCAACGACAGCAGCGCGCTGGACGCCACGGGGCGGCGCGAGTCGCTGTACGACGAGCTGGAAGAAGACTCGAAAGAGTCCAAGGACGCCGCGCCGGCCGCCGCTGCCGCTGAAGCTCCCGCCCGCCGCGCCTTCTGGGGCGCCCCGCGTGCGCCGCTGACGCTGGCCCTGTCTGCCGACGAAGGCCTGACCTGGCCCTGGAAGCGCAACCTGGAAACGGGCGACGGCTACTGCATGAGCAACAACTCTGCGCAGCGCCTCAACCGCGAGTACTCGTATCCCAGCATCCGCCAGGGCGCCGACGGCGCGCTGCACCTGGCCTACACCGTGTTCCGCCAGCACATCCGCCATGCGCGCGTGATGCCTGAGTGGATTCAAGCGTCCCCCGCCGCGCAGGAGCAAGCGCAATGAGCACGTCCATGTACGCCATCGTCAACCCCAGCCGCGTCATCGCCGGCGCGGGCAGCATCTCGCAACTGGCCGAAGTGGCGCAGAGCTTCAATGCCCAGCACGTGCTGGTGGTCAGCGACAAGGGCGTCGCCGCGGCCGGCCTCGTCAACGGGCCGCGCGCCGCGCTGGAAGCGGCGGGCCTGCGCGTGACCGTCATCGACAACACGCCGCCGGAGCCGGACGTCAAGGACGTGGAAGCCATCATGGAAGCCGCCCAGGCCGCGGGCGGCGTGGACCTCGTGGTCGGCATCGGCGGCGGCAGCGCCATGGACGTCGCCAAGATCGTCGCCGTGCTGCTGGCGCATCCGCTGTCCCTGCGCGACCTGCTGAGCAAGAAGGCCGACATCACCGCGCGCGGCCTGCCCACCGTCATGGTGCCGACCACGGCCGGCACGGGCTCGGAGGCGACGCCCAACTCCATCATCCTCGTCCCCGAGGACGAGCTGAAGGTGGGCATCGTCAGCGCGCGGCTGATGCCCGACGCGGTGATCCTGGACGCGGAGCTGACCCTGACGCTGCCGCCGGCGGTGACGGCCTCCACCGGCATGGACGCGCTCACGCACGCCATCGAGTGCTACTGCTCCAAGAAGGGCAACCCCTTCAGCGACCTGTATGCGCTGGAGGCGATCAAGCTCATCTCGCGCAGCATCCGCACCACCGTGGCCGACGGCCGCAACCTCGCGGCGCGCGAGGACGTGCTCATGGGCGCCTACTGGGGCGGCGTGTGCATCGCCACCTCCAGCACCACGGCCGTGCACGCGCTGGCCTATCCGCTGGGCGGCAAGTACCGTATGCCGCACGGGCTGTCCAACGCCATCCTGCTGCCCTCGGTCATGGCCTTCAACCTCGTGGGCAACGAAAAGCGCTTCGCGGCCATGGCCAAGGCCATGGGGCTGGACACGGAAGGCTTGACCGAGGCGCAAGCCGGCGCTGCCTTCGTGGACGAGCTCAAGCAGCTCAACGCCGACCTGGGCGTGCCGCCCAACCTGCGCGGCTGGGGCATGGACGAGACGCACCTGGACGGCCTGGTGGACGGCGCCGCCAAGGTCACGCGGCTGCTGGACAACAACCCCCGGCCCATGAGCCGCGAGGACATGCGCGCGCTGTACGCGGCGCTGCTGTAAGCACGACAACGACCAAGGAGACAAGCATGAGCACGAGCCAATCCCTTTCGAACTCCCTGCCCGCCAACACCCTCAAGCAGGCCCTTCAAGCCAACCGCCGCCAGGTCGGCCTGTGGGTGACCTTCGCGCACCAGCCCATCGCCGAGGTGCTGGCCGACTCCGGCTTCGACTGGCTGCTGTTCGACATGGAGCACAGCCCCACGGACCTGCACCAGGTCGGCCAGCAACTGCTGGCGGTGCGCGGCAAGAACGTCGCGCCCATCGTGCGCGTGCCCGTGGTGGACATGGCCTGGACCAAGCGCGTGCTCGATGCCGGCGCACCCAACGTGATGTTCCCCAACGTGCGCAATGCCGCCGAGGCGCGCGACTGCGTGGCCTACACGCGCTTCGCCCCCGAGGGCCTGCGCGGCGTGGCCGGCAGCACGCGTGCGGGCAACTACACGCGCTACAAGGACTACATGGCCCGCGCCAATGACGAGATCGGCGTGATCGTGCAGATCGAGTCCCGCGAGGCGCTGGACGACCTGGAGGCCATCTGCCGCGTGCCGGGCGTGGACGCCGTCTTCATCGGCCCCTCGGACCTGGCGGCCAGCCTGGGCTACCGCGGCCAGTCCGGCCACCCGGACGTGCAGGCCGCCATCGCGCAGGCCTTCCGCACCGCCAACGCCGCGGGCGTGGCCGCCGGCACGCTGGCCGCCGACGGCAAGGCCGACCACTACTTCGAAGCGGGCGCAACCATGGTCGGCGTGGGCACGGATTTGCACCTGCTCATCGCCGGGGCGGACGCGGTGGCTGCGCGGTACGCGCAGCGCTGAGGGAATGAAGGGCTGAGTCGCTGAGTCGCTGAAGCACTGAAGCACCAGCCGTATCCCGCAAGCCACAACGCTTCGCCCACTACATCGTCATTCCCGCGCAGGCGGGAATGACGAAGTAGGAAGCGGGGCGCTTTCGCCACCTGGCGGCATTCACAAGGCCACAACGCCACAACGCCACAAAGCCACAACGCCACAACGCCACAACGCCACAGAACCACAAGCAGGCGCCCCGAGCGCCGTCCACAGACCCCAGGAGACAAACCATGCAACGACGTCACTTCATCCGCACGGCCGCCGTGGCCGCCTCGCTGCTGGCCGGCGCCGCGTCCTTCCCGGCGCTGGCGCAGGGCGGCTATCCCAACAAGCCCATCACCATGGTCGTGCCCTTCCCGCCCGGCGGCACGCTGGACACGGTGGCGCGCGCCCTGGCGCAAAAGCTCGGCGAGCAGATGGGCCAGACCGTGGTGGTGGACAACCGCCCCGGCGGCGCCGGCACCATAGGCGCCGTGGCCGTCAAGAACGCCCCGGCCGACGGCTACACGCTGCTGTTCAGCGCCTCCACGGTCACGACCACGCCCATGACCATGAAGAGCGTGCCCTACGACGTGGCCAAGGACTTCACGCCCATCTCCCTCGTCGCCAAGGCGCCGCTGGCCGTGGCCGTCAACAAGAACCTGCCCTTCTCCGACATCAAGGGCCTGGTCAGCTACGCCAAGGCCAACCCGGGCAAGCTGAGCTTTGCCATCGGCTCCTCCGGCTCGGCCGGCCATCTCTCCACCGAGCTGCTGCGCCGCGCCAGCGGCATCGAGTACCTGATCGTCCCCTACAAGGGCTCGGCCCCGGCCTACCAGGACCTCATCGGCGGCCAGATCGACGGCTTCATCGACCCCATCCTGGGTTCCGCCCCCTTTGCCAAGGCCGGCCAGTTGAAGGTCATCGGCGTGACCTCCAAGGCCCGCGTGCCCAGCCTGCCGGACGTGCCCACCGTGGGCGAGACGCTGCCGGGCTACGAGTTCTACAGCTGGTACGGCGTGTGGGCGCCGGCCAAGCTGCCGCAGGACGTCGCGCAGCGGCTCAACACCGAGATCAACAAGGCGCTCAACGGCGAGATGAAGGACAAGCTGCTGGCGCAGGGCGTGCTCGTCACGCCGGGCTCCATCGCCGACTTCGTGAGCTTCCAGAAGGACGACATGGCCAAGGCCGCCAAGATCATCGCGGAAGGGAAGATCCGTGCCGAGTGAGGCGGCATCGGCCCCGGCGCCGCGGCTGGCGCTGGTCACCGGCAGCAGCTCCGGCATAGGCCTGGCCATCGCCCAGCGGCTGCTGGATGACGGCTGGCAGGTGCTGGGCCTGCAGCGCGGCCCGGCGGCGCTGGAGCACCCCGCGCTGCGCACGCTGCGCGTGGACCTGGGCGACGGCGCCGCGCTGGAGCAGGCCCTGGCCGGCCTTGACGCGTTGCCTGACGCCGTGATCCATGCCGCGGGCTTGCTGCGCACCGCGCCGCTGGGGCAGCTCCAGGCCGACGATTCGTCCGCGATGTGGCGCCTTCACGTGGACGCCGCCACGCGGCTGGCCGATGGGCTCCTGCCGCGCATGGCCGACGCGGGCCGCGGGCGCATGGTGCTGATCGGCAGCCGGGTTGCGGGCGGCATGCCCGGCCGCAGCCAGTACGCCGCGACCAAGGCGGCGCTGGTGGCGCTGGCGCGCAGTTGGGCCGCCGAGGTGGCGCCGCGGGGCGTGACGGTCAACGTCGTCTCCCCTGCCGCCACCGACACGCCCATGCTGGCCGACCCGGCGCGGGCGTCCTCCAGCCCCAAGCTGCCGCCCATGGGGCGGCTGATCCGGCCTGAGGAAGTGGCGGCGCTGGTGGCGTTTTTGCTCTCCGATGCGGCTGCACCCATCACGGGGCAGGAGATACAGGTGTGCGGAGGGTCGTCGCTGACGCGGTGATGTCGCCGCCCAAGCGAAAACGCCGGCCCGGGGCCGGCGTTTTTCATTGGGGGTGCACCGTGGTCAGATCAGGGCCGCAACCGCTTTGCCCATCTCCGTCGTGTCCGCCTGGCCGCCCAGGTCGCGCGTGCGCGGCCCCTCGCGCAGCACCGTTTCAATGGCCGCCACGATGGCGTCATGCGCCTGCCGCCCCGCGCCCTGGCCGTGGGTGAGAAAGTCCAGCATCAGCGCGCCGGACCAGATCATGGCCACGGGGTTGGCGATGTTCTGGCCGTAGATGTCCGGCGCCGAGCCGTGCACGGGCTCGAACAGCGAGGGGAAGCGGCGCTCGGGGTCCAGGTTGGCCGAAGGCGCCAGGCCGATCGTGCCGGTGCAGGCCGGGCCCAGGTCGGACAGGATGTCACCGAACAGGTTGCTGGCCACAACCACGTCGAAGCGGTCCGGCTGCAGCACGAAGCGCGCGGACAGGATGTCGATGTGCTGCTTGTCGGCCGCCACCTCGGGGTAGCTGCGGCCGATCTCGTCGGCCCGCTCGTCCCACCAGGGCATGCTCACCGCGATGCCGTTGCTCTTGGTGGCCACGGTGAGCTTTTTCCGCGGCCGCGACTGCGCCAGCTCGAAGGCGAATTTCAGCACGCGCTCGGTGCCGTGGCGCGAGAACACCGACTCCTGGATGACGATCTCGCGCTCCGTGCCCTCAAAAATCCGGCCGCCGAGGTTGGTGTATTCGCCCTCGGTGTTTTCGCGGACCACGAAGAAATCGATGTCCCCGGCCTTGCGCCCGGCCAGCGGGCAGGGCACGCCTTCAAAGAGGCGCACGGGGCGCAGGTTGATGTACTGGTCGAACTCGCGGCGGAACTTCAAGAGCGAGCCCCACAGCGAGACGTGGTCCGGCACGGTGGCGGGCCAGCCCACGGCGCCGAAGAAAATGGCGTCCATGCCCTGGAGCTGGGCCTTCCAGTCGTCGGGCATCATTTTTCCGTGGGCCTGCCAGTAGTCGCAGCTCGCCCAGTCGATGTGCGTGAGCTCCAGGCCGATGCCGAACTTGTCGGCGGCAGCCTGCACGGCGCGCAGGCCCTCGGGCATCACTTCCTTGCCGATGCCGTCGCCGGGGATGACGGCGATGCGGTAAGTCTTGTTCTCCATGGCGGGTCTCCGGGAAAAGGTGGGGCATCGTAGCCAGTGGCGGCGGCGCCCAAGGCGCGGGGCAGCCGCGGTTCCCACCCAGCGGGCATGGACCGTGCCCCGCAGCACGCCAGACGCGATGGCCGCAGGGCCATCAGGAACCAAAGGGAGGGTCTTGCTGCTTCAAAGCCCGCAAGCGATCCAATTGCCTGCGGTGCACCTCGGAGAAAGCATCTGGGTCTGAAACCGCGTAGCCACCGTAGCCGTAGACGGACGAATAGGCTGCATACGCAGCCGCCTCGATCGATTGACCGTTCACGGCCTTGGCCAGCGCGTAGGTTGCGGACACCGCGGCATGCCGGCTTCCATCCAGCGAGCTCGAACCCGGATGGCTTGCGGCGAGTTTCGTGATGCTCGCCGACAAGGCCTGAAGCTCCGCTGGGGACTCTGGGCCGAAGCTGGCGAGGCAGGCGCGGAATCTTTCGAGCACGGCGATGGCCTCATCGCTTTCCAGATTTCCGGCAACTTCTTCAACGCAGGCAAGCCCAAAGCGCAGGGCCAACGCTTGACCGCTGTCGGACGAATCCAGCTCCGAGGCGATTTTCTCGAGATCGGGATGCATGCATGTCTCCGGCCCCGGCCGAGACCATCTCGGCCGCGCGCCCGTCACCAGTGACGGGCCGTTGCCATTATCTGGACTTGGATCTTGGGTGCCTTTCGCGCAGCCGGTGGCCGTCATGGCGGCGCACCGCCACGACATGCCCGCGCCGCACGGGCACCGGCCGTGTGTCCGCCACGCGTATGCCGGCGCGCGGCGCCAGCGTTATGGTGGCGTGCTCAACCAAGAGCCAATTCAGTGGCTCGCCGGGCTGGTAGTCCGCCAAGTTGTGGCCGCGCGCACCGCGTCTTCCAGTGCCCCCAGGTCTTGCGCCGGGTCGGCCAACTCGGCCAGCGCCTGCGAGCGGCCCATGAGCCACAGCGCCGTCGCATACACGCCCATGGAAACGCTCGGGTCCACCCTTTTCCATGCGCATGAGCGTCGGCTCGGAAACGCCAATGCGCTGCGCCCACGCCTTCAAGGGCTCGCGCCGGCGCTTGCGCGCGATGGACAAGTCCTCGCCCAGGCGGCGCAGGTGTGCCAGCACGGCGGAGGGCAGGCTGTCGATGGCGCCGGAGCGTTTTGGCATGACATATATGTCAGCCAAAGCCGAATTTTGCAAATACATAAATTAGCTGGCGCTCAAGTAAACACACGGTCGGTGGTGCCTGCAGAGGGCTCACTTCTTGCCCAGCAGCCCATCCAGCCGCATCAAGAACCCCGGCACGTCAATCGGCTTGGTCCAGAAATCCGCAAAGCCCGCCGCCAGCGCCCGCTTCACGTTGTCGGGCATGGCGTCGGCCGAGAGGGCGATGCAGCACAGGTCGCGCGTGGCCTCATCCGCCCGCAGGGCCGCCAGCACCTCGTAGCCCGTCATGTCGGGCAGGTTCATGTCCGTCAGGATCAGGTCCGGCTGCAGCCGACGCGCCATCGCGATGCCGGCGGCGCCGTCGGCGGCCTCGTGCAGCGTGCAGTTGGGCCGCAGCGCCAGGATGTGCTTCACCAGCAGCGCGTTGACCGGGTCGTCCTCGATGTAGAGCACCGAGGCCGGCGCGGCGGGCACCGCCGCCTCGCCACCCGCGGGCCCGCCCTGCGGTGCCGCGGCGGGCTGCGCCACGGCCGGCACAGCGGCCTCAGGCGGGTGCGCGCGCGGCAGCTCCAGCGTGAACACGCTGCCCCCGCCCTCGCGCCGCGCCGCATGCAGCTCGCCTTGCATGAGCTGCGCCAGCCCCTTGGCAATCACCAGCCCCAGGCCCGCGCCCTCGATGTCCGTCTTCTCCGCGCCCAAGCGGTTGAAGGGTTGGAAGAGATGCGCGAGCTGCTCGTCGGTGAGGCCGCGGCCGCAGTCGGCCACCTCGATGCGCACGCGCCCCGATTCCTCCCGCGCCGACAGCCGCACCCAGCCGCCGCGCACGTTGTACTTGACGGCGTTGGCGGCCAGGTTGAGCAGCACCTGGTGCAGCCGCAGGCCGTCGGCCAGCACGGCCGGGGCGCCGGCACCCACGTCGTTGATGAGGCGCACGCCCGCGGCCTCGGCCAGCGGCTCCACGCTGCCCAAGCTGCCGCGCACCAGGGCATGCAGGTCCAGCGCCTGCAGCGCCAGCGGCGTGCTGCCGGCCTCTATGCTGGCCAGGTCCAGGATCTCGCTGATCATCGCCAGCAGGTGGCGCCCGGCGGCGTGCACCTTGCGCAGCCGCTCGGCCTGCGCGCCGCGCAAGGGTGCGTCGGCATCCATCTCCATCATCTGCGCAAAGCCCAGGATGGCGTTGAGCGGCGTGCGCAGCTCGTGGCTGATGCGCGCCAGGAAGCGGCTCTTGGCCTCGCTGGCCTGCTCGGCGGTGCGGCGCGCGGCGCGCTCCCGCTCGGCCTGCTCGCGCTCCGTCACGTCGCGGAAGTACACGGTGATGCCGCCGTCGTCCGAGGGGTAGGCCGACACCTCGTAGCGCTTGCCCAGCGGCGGGTAGTGCTCCTCGAAGCGCACCACCGTGCCCGTGCGCATGCACAGCTCGTACTCGCGCTGGAAGCGCGAGCCCACGGCCTCGGGGAACTCGTCCCACACCGTGCGCCCAAGCAGCTCGCCGCGCCGGCGCGCCAGGAACACCTCGGCCTGGCCGTTGACGTAGGTGAAACGCCAGCCGTCGTCCAGCGAGAAGATGCCGTCGGTGATGCTCTCCATCGTGGCCGTGAGCCGCGTGGCCAGGGCGCGCGCCTCCTGCTCCAGCCGCTTGTGGTCGTGGATGTCCACCGAGGAGCCATACCAGGCCATGGTGGCGCCGCCGTCGATGTTGACCGGCTGCGCGCTGATGAGGTGCCAGCGCCAGGCGCCGTCGAAGCGGCGCAGCCGGTACTCGATCTCGAAGGGTTTCAACTGCTTCACGGCCTCGCCCCAGCGCTGCACCACGGCGCCCTTGTCGTCGGGGTGCACCAGCGCCAGCCAGCCCTGGGGAATGACCTGCTCCACCGGCACGCCGGTGTAGCGCGCCAGGCGTGAGGAGGCGAAGTCCAGCGTTCCGTCCTGCCGCGCCGTCCACACCACGATGGGCATGGATTCGGCCAACAGCCGCCATTTCTGCATTTGCACGTGCTGCTCGGTGTTGTCTCGAAAATAGACGGCCAGCCCCTCGTCGGTGGCGAAGGCCGAGATGTCGTGCCAGCGGTCCTGCGGCCGGTAGTGAAACTCCAGCCGCCGCGTGCGGCCGTCGGCCATGGTGGCGCGGTAGAGCTGCTCCAGCGGCGAGCCCACGGTGGCCGGGAAGGCCTCCCACAGGGTGTGGCCCAGCAGCTCGCGCCGGCTGCGCCCCAGCAGCCGCTCGGCCGCGGCGTTGAAGTAGAGGAAGCGCCAGTGGCCGTCGAGCAGGTAGAAGGCGTCGCTCATGCGCTCCAGCGTGGCCTCCAGTTGCCGGCCGACCTGGTAGGCCGCCTCCACCGCCTCCACCTGCTGCGAGATGTCCTGGAAGATGCCGTGCACCCGCACTACCGCGCTCGAGCCGGCGCCCGGGCCTGCCACGCCGCGCACGGGCTTGCCCACCGAGCGCGTCCAGCGCGTGAGGCCCTTGCGGCAGGTGAACTTGAGCACCAGGTCGTAAGGCGTGCCGTGCTCGCAGGCCTGCTCGAAGGCCAGGGCGATGGCGCGCTGGTGGCCGGGCTCGAACAGGGCGATCACCTGCTGCGGCGTGGGCGTTTCCGCCGGCTCGAAGCCCAGGATGCGCAGGTACTCCGCGTCGCCGTGCAGGCGCTGGCGCAGCACGTCGAACTCCCAGGTGCCCAGGTGGCCCATCTCGCAGGCCAGGCGCAGCCGCTCGCCGGCGCGCTCCAGCGCCTGCTGGCGCTGCTGCAGCGCCAGCAGGGCTTCGTGCTCGGCCGTAACGTCCTGGATGGTGCCGGCCAGCCGCTGGCCGAAGGGCTCGGGGCCTTCGCGCAGCGCGGCGCGCTCGTGCACGCAGCGCCGGCTGCCGTCCGGGCGCAGCACGCGCACGCGCAGGTCCATGGGCGCCTCGCCCGCGCGCGCGATGGCGTGCTCCAGGCGCGGCCTGTCCTCGGGGTGGACCAGCGCGAAGTACGCCTCCCGCGAGGGCACGAAGGTGCTCTCGTCCAGCCCAAGAATGCGAAACACCTCCGCCGACCACTGCACCGAGCCCGACGCCAGCTCAAGCGACCAGGTCCCCACGTGGCTGAGCGACTGGATGTCGGCCAGTTGCTGCGCCGTTTCCTCGTGGCGGCGGCGCTCCAGTTGCCGCTCCAGCAGGCACACGGCCTGGCGGGCCAGGGTGCGCAGCCAGTCGCGCGCTGCCTCGTCCAGGCGCCGCGCGCGGGTGTCGAAGACCGAGAGCGCGCCCACGCGAGCGCCGTCGGCCAGGGCCAGGGGCACGCAGGCGTAGAAGGCAATGTGCGGCGGGCCGCTCACCGGGGCCAGGCCGCTCAAGGCCGCGTCGCGCGTGGCGTCTTCGACCTCGAAGAAGTCCCCTGCCCCCAGCGCCCGCGCGCAAAGGGAGTCCTCGCGCGAGACCTCCGGCATGGGCGGGCCGAAGGTGGCCTTGGGCCAGGTGCGGTGCTCGTCCACCAGCGTGAGCGCGGCCGACGGCGTGCCGCACAGCGTGGCGGCCAGGCGGGCCAGATCGTCGTACTCGGCCTGCGGCGCCGTGTCCAGCAGGCCCAGCTCGTGCAGCGTGCGCAGGCGGCGGACTTCTTCGTTCATCGGCCTGGCGGTGCTCCCTGTACTGCTGCGTGGACGGTTGGCTGTTTCCCGAGGGCCGCGGGTTCGTCCTGGGCCAGTCATTGCGCAGCGGGGCGGCAAACCAGATGCCCAGCCCGGGCCGTGGGGCACGGCCACGGGAGCGCCCGCCAGGCGCCGCGCCCACGGCTTGGAACACCGGAAGCTGCGGCACACTGCCGGCGCTTTGCACCGCCGCAGCACATAAGGACTTGCCCATGCCCCTTCCGGACACCGCCCGCCCCTGGCTCGTTGACAGCCCCGCCGTTGCCGCCGCGCGCGCGGCCGGGCGGCCGCTGGTGGCGCTGGAATCCACCATCGTCGCGCACGGCATGCCTTACCCGGAGAACGTGCGCACGGCGCGCGAGGTGGAAGCCGTCATACGCACGCACGGCGCCGAGCCCGCGACCATCGCCGTGATGGACGGCCGCCTGCGCATAGGCCTGGCCGACGACGAGCTGGAATTGCTGGGCCGCAGCGGCCAGGCGCAAAAGGTCAGCCGCCGCGATCTACCGGCCGTGCTGGCCAGCGGCGAGATGGGCGCCACCACCGTGTCGGCCACCATGATTGGCGCGCAACTCGCGGGCATCGAGGTGTTCGTCACCGGCGGCATTGGCGGCGTGCACCGCCAGGCGCAGCAGACCATGGATATATCGGCCGATTTGCAGGAGCTGGCCCGCACGTCCGTGGCCGTGGTCTGCGCCGGGGCCAAATCCATTCTCGATATCGGCCTGACGCTGGAATACCTGGAAACCCACGGCGTGCCGGTGATTTCCGTGGGCCAGGAGAATTTCCCGGCCTTTTATACGCGCGACAGCGGCTATAAGGCCGATCGCCGCGTGGACGACCCGGCGGTCATGGCCCGCATCGTCCGCACCAAGTGGGATCTGGGTTTGAAAGGCGGCGTGGTCGTGGGCGTGCCCGTGCCGGAAAGCGATGCGATGGCCCGCGATGAAATCGACGCCATCATCGAGCAGGCGTTGTCGGAGGCTCAATCCCGCGGCATCGCCGGCAAGGAGGTGACGCCCTTCCTGCTGGCCCGCATCAAGGCGCTGACCGGGGGGCGCAGCCTGGCGGCCAATATCGCGCTGGTGAAAAACAACGCGGCGATGGGGGCGAAACTCGCGATGGAATTGGGCCGCGGGCGCGGCGGAAAAACCGGCATGTGGGTTTGAAGCAATTTCAAACCCGGCCGCGCTCCTCGGCGTGAATTTGCGCAATCGTCTGCCGTATCAATTGCCGCGTGGTGTCACGCAGCGGGCCGGACGAGTTTCTGCGGCGCAGCAATATTTTCAGCGCTGATTCGGCGATGACTTTCATGATTCAACTCCGTTGACTTCATGGATGCCTTCGCGCGCTCATTTTCAAACATCCACGCCCCCAATATAGAAACCGCCGGCGCGCTTCGGTCGTAGGGATGCGACACGGTCTTGTGCGTTTGCGACATGCGCGCTGGCCGCGCCGGTATCGGCCCCGTCCTACAGCCGCGCCCGCCCCTTTCCGATGTTCCCGGCCGCTGCCGGTGTGAACCATGGGGCGCATGTCCGCGCACAAACCTCTCGTCTGGTTGCCGGCCTGCCACCGCAACCTCGACCTCTGCGACCCCGGCGGCTACACCGTGCTGGCCGACCGCTATGCCGCAGCCGTCTGCGGGCTGGGGCTGCAGCCGGTGCTGTTTCCCATGGCGGGCGCGGCCGACGTGGCCGACCTGCTGCCGCTGGTGGACGGCGTGCTGCTCACGGGCTCGCCCTCCAACGTCGAGGCCTCGCACTTCGGCGCCTCGGCCCTGGCCTCGGACCTGCTGGACCCGCGCCGCGACCGGCTGACCATGGCGCTCGTCCCCGCAGCCGTTGCCGCCGGCACGCCGCTCTTTGGTGTGTGCCGCGGGCTGCAGGAGATGAACGTCGCCCTGGGCGGCAGCCTCTACCAGCAGGTGCACGTCGAAACCGGCCTCCTGGACCACCGGGAGCCAGAAGGCGAGCCGGAAGAGGTGCAGTTCGCCGTGCGGCACGAAGTCATCTTCAAGAGCGGCAGCGCCTTCATGGAGTGGGCCGGCGGCGAGCGCGCCATGGTCAATTCGCTGCATGGCCAGGGCATCAAGCGCCTGGGCCAGGGGCTGATGGCCGAGGCCATGGCGCCGGACGGGCTGGTGGAAGGCGTGCACGTGGAAGGCGCGCGGGCCTTCGCCTATGGCGTGCAGTGGCACCCGGAGTGGCGGCACGAGCAGACGCCCTTCTACCAGCGCACGCTGCAGGCCTTTGCCCAGGCCTGCGCAGAGCATTGCCGCCGGCGCATGGGGCCTTGCGCATGACGTCCGCTGACTCCCACTGCGCCGCCGCCACCGCGATCGCCACCGGACTTCCGGCCGAGGCCGTGCCCTGCGTCTGGGTCGTGGCCAGCCACCGCGAGCTGGGCAACGAGCACGGGCACCCGCAGCCCTACACCGTCATGGACGAAGGCGGCCTGCGCACGCTGGTCAGCCGCGGGCTGCAGCCGGTGTGCTTCCCGCGCGTGCCCGCCGGACGGCTGCCGCTGATGCTGGAGCACGTGCAGGGCGTGATGTTGGGCGGCTCGGCCACCAACGTGCATCCGCGCCACTACGCGGAGGAGCCCGTCAGCGAGGACATGGAATTCGACCCCGACCGCGAGGCCGTCTCGCTGCCGCTCATACGCCTGTGCATCGAGCGTGGCGTGCCGCTGATCGGCTTTTGCCGCGGCTCGCACGAGATCAACGTCGCCATGGGCGGCAGCCTGCACCAGCGGCTGCAGGCCCTGGGCGGCGGCGTGGTGCACTGGGAAGACCCGGAAGAATCGCTGGCCCAGCAGTACGCCGAGCGCCACGAGGTGGGCGTCGTGCCCGGCGGCGAGCTGGAGCGCATCACCGGCTGCCAGCGCTTCGCGGTGAGCTCGCTGCATTCACAGGGCGTGAAGCGCCTGGCGCCGGGGCTCGTGGCCGAGGCCCATGCCGACGACGGCCTGGTGGAGGCCTTCCGCTGGCACGACGCGGCGCAGTTCGCCTGGGGTTTCCAATTCCATCCCGAATGGGGCCACCAGCTGCACCCGCGCTACGGACGGATCATGGAAGCCTTCGTGGACGCGTGTTGGGCGCGTTTGCGGGCCACGGCGGCGCAAGCCGCTGCCGCCGCGCGCGAAACAGCTTGAATCGTCCGCCTCGCGGGCAGGTGCATCCTTGGCGCGCTGCCCCGCCGCTGCCCCGCCACTGACCCACGAGCGGGCGCACGGCCTGCCTGCAACCGCCCCGCCCAGGAGAACGCCCCCATGCCGGAAGACCTGACCACGCCCGCCGCCGAGCTTTCCGCCGCGGACCCAACGGCACCCGACCAGGCCCCCAGCGAGTTGCTCTCTCGCCGCCACCAGATGTTCCCGCTGCTGAGCGCGGCCGACGTGCAGCGCATGCGCCGCTTTGCGCACGAGTGCAGCTTCGACGCCGGCAGCCTGCTGCTGCAGGCCGGCCAGCCCGGCGCGGGGCTGTACGTGCTGCTGCAGGGCGCGGTGGAGGTGGTGCAGCGCGACGGGCTGGGGCACGAGCGCCCCATCATCACCATGCGCGCCGGGCACTTCGTGGGCGAGGTGGGCTCGCTCACCGGCAAGCCCTCGCTGGTGGACGCCCGCGCGCAGGAGGGCGTGCACGCCCTGTGCCTGCCGCCGGAGCAGTTGCGCGCGCTGATCATCGCGGAGGCCGACCTGGGCGAGCGGATGGTGCGCTCGCTCATCTTGCGCCGCGTGGGCCTCATCGAGGCCGGCGCCAGCGGCCCCGTGCTCATAGGCCGGCCGGACTCGGCCGACCTGCTCCGGCTGCAGAACTTTCTTCGCCGCAACGGCCACCCCTACCAGCACCTGGACGCCACCCGCGACGCCGAGGCCGCCTCGCTCATGGCCCAGTACGGCGCCGCGCCCGCCGACGCGCTGGCCGTGTGCCCCGACGGCTCGGTGCTGCTCAACCCGGACAACGAGGCCCTTGGGCGCTGCATGGGCATGGTGGACGAGGCGACGTTGGCCGAGGTGGTGGACGTGGCCATCGTGGGCGCCGGCCCCGCGGGCCTGGCCACCGCCGTCTATGCCGCCTCCGAAGGTTTACTGGTGGCCGTGCTCGACTGCCGCGCCTTCGGCGGGCAGGCCGGCGCCAGCGCCCGCATCGAGAACTACCTGGGCTTTCCCACCGGCATCTCCGGCCAGGCGCTGGCCGGGCGCGCCTACGTGCAGGCGCAGAAGTTCGGCGCGCGCATGCTCATCCCGGCGCAGGTGGCGCATCTGCAATGCCACCGCGAGGCGGGCGCTGGCACAGACGCGAACGCGGCCGCGGGGCAGGACCAGCGCGGCGCCGCCGCGGCCAAGGCGGCCAAGCCGGTGGACGGAGGCGACGCCGGGGCGGGCGCGGGTGCGGCCGGTCCCTTGTCCGTGGAGCTGACCGACGGCCGGCGCCTGCGCGCGCGCTGCGTGGTGGTGGCCAGCGGCGCGCGCTACCGGCGCCCAAGCGTGCCGCGGCTGGAGGATTTCGAGGGCCGGGGCGTGTGGTACTGGGCTTCGCCGGTGGAGGCGCGCATGTGCGCGCGCACGGAGGTGGCGCTGGTGGGCGGGGGCAATTCGGCCGGGCAGGCGGCCGTGTTCCTCAGCGGCCATGCGTCGCGCGTGTACATGCTGGTGCGCGGCGCCGGGCTGGCCGCGAGCATGTCGCGCTACCTCATAGACCGCATAGAGGCCACGCCCAACATCGAGCTGCTCACGCACACCGAGATCACGCAACTCGAAGGCGGCGACTCGGGGCTGGAGGCCGTCACCTGGCGCCACCGCCAAAGCGGCGAGCAAAGCCGCCGCAACCTGCGCAACCTGTTCCTGTTCGTCGGCGCCGACCCGGAGACCGACTGGCTGCAGGGCTGCGGCGTGGAGCTCGATTCACAAGGTTTCGTGCGCACCGGTGGTGCGGTGGAACGGCGCAAGGGCGACACGCCGCCCGCGCCGCTGGAAACCAGCGTGCCGGGCGTGTTCGCGGTGGGGGACGTGCGCGCCGGCTCCGTCAAGCGCGTGGGCGCCGCCATCGGCGAAGGGGCGGCGGCGGTGGCGCAGATTCACCAGGTGCTGGCGGGGCTGTAAACGGCTCGGCCGGTTGGGGAAACACCGTGTGGGGCGGGGCATCCCGTCAGCCAAGGCGCGCCGCACCCCATTGCGTCATTCCCACGCAGGCGCACGGTTGTCCGGGGAAAACGTAACAGGGGCCGCACAGAGGGTCAGGCCGTAGAAAAGTGCCGTCATCCCGGCGAAGGCCGGGATCCACGCGAACCGAGGTGCGGGCGTGGAGGCGCTGGAGTGCGTCGTTAACGCATCTAGGGTGACATGGCAACGTTCGTGGATCCCGGCCTTCGCCGGGATGACGGCGTATGGGCTGACGGACTGCACTCCCAACGGGCAACGCGTTGGCTGTTACGTTTTCCCCGGACAGCAGTGCGCTTTCACAGGCATGAAGGCCTCATCTGCGACGGCCTGCGGTGGGGCGGCTGCTCGTAGCCGCCCAAAAAAAACAGTGCCTGAGCGCCTCAAACGCTCCAGGCCGGCGCCCCACCGCCCACGCCGCGCTGCTGCGGCTGCGCCGGCGCGGGGGCCGGGCCGTTGTGGCGGCCGGAGTCGCGGAACAGCGTCACCGCCTCGGCCAGGCGTTCGGCCTGGCGGCTCAGCGACGAGGCCGCCGCGGCGCTCTCCTCCACCAGTGAGGCGTTTTGCTGCGTGGTGCCGTCCAGCTCCATCAGCGCCTGGTGGATCTGCGCCACGCCCAGGCCCTGCTGCATGGAGGCGTCCGAAATCTCCGACACCAGCTTGGAGACGCGGCGCACCTGCTCCACGATGCGCTCCATGGTCGCGCCGGCCTGTTCCACGTGGCGGCCGCCGGAGTCCACGCGCTGCACCGTCTCGTCGATCAGCGCCTTGATCTCGCGCGCGGCCGTGGCCGAGCGCTGCGCCAGCGAGCGCACCTCGCCGGCCACCACCGCAAAGCCGCGCCCCGCCTCGCCCGCGCGCGCGGCTTCCACCGCGGCGTTCAGGGCCAGGATGTTGGTCTGGAAGGCAATGCCGTCGATCACGCCGCTGATGTCGGAGATGCGCTGGCTGTGGCTCTGGATGCCGGCCATCTCCGAGCGCACCTGCTGCATGGCCTCGCCGCCGTGGGCGGCCACGTCGAAGGCCTGCTCCGACACGCGGCGCGCCTCGTCGGCCATCTCGGTGTTGTGGCTGATGGTCTGCGTGATCTCTTCCATGGAGGCCGCCGTTTCCTCCAGGTTGGCCGCCGAGGCCTCGGTGCGCCGGCTCAGGTCCGTGCTGCCCGCGGCGATCTGGCTGCTGGCGCTGGCCACGCCGTCGGTCTGCTCGGCCACGTCGTCCACCACCGCGCGCAGGTTCAGCCCCGCCTGGTTGACCGCGCGCATGAGCAGGCCGATCTCGTCCACGCGGTTGAACGGCTGCGCCGGCGCGGTCAGCCCGCTGGCCACGTTGTTGGCGTGCGCCAGGATGTCGCGCACCGGCGACACCACCTGCGCCTGCAGCACCAGCCCGCTGACCAGCATGCCGCCCAACGCCGCGCCCACCGCGATGAGCGACTGCACGCCGGTGGCCGCGCCCAGCAGCGCCGGCAGCGCCGCCACGCCGCAGCCCAGGCCGAGCGCCAGCACGATGCGCTGGCGCAGCGACATCACCTGCAACGCCGACATCCACGCCCGCAGCCCCGTGCGCACCACCAGCCCGCGATGCACCTTGCGCCCGCCGGCCTGGTTGTTGCGCATGCGCTCGTACAGCGCCTCGGCCGCCTGGATCTGCTCGCGGCTGGCGGGCGTGCGCACCGACATGTAGCCCACGAGCTGGCCCTCGCGCCGCATGGGCGTGGCGTTGGCCTGCACCCAGTAGTGGTCGCCGTTCTTGCGCCGGTTCTTCACCACCGCCGTCCACGACTGGCCGGCCTTGAGCGAGGCCCACATGTCCGCAAAGGCCTGCGCGGGCATGTCGGGGTGGCGCACGAGGTTGTGCGGCTGCTTCATCAGCTCGCCAAGCTCGAAGCCGCTGGAATGGATGAAGGCCGCGTTGGCGTAGGTGATGTTGCCGTGGACGTCCGTGGTGGACATCAGCGTCACACCAGGGGGTATGCCGTATTCACGGCCCGTGACGGGCAAGTTGACTTTCATGGCAGCGCGGCCTCCAGGTGTTGTCGTCTCCGGCAACACCGCCAACACAGGCAACGCACACCGGGGAAGCGGCGCATTCTCTTGGGCCAAGCCATCCTTCCGGTTGACTTACATCCAAGCTGCTTCGTGCGTAATTCGCATGTGGCGCGCATAAATCCAAAAAGTGTCTAGTTGGTCACGACTTTTTGGACGCAAAGCTGTATGCAAGCCGCGGCGCGGCCCGGCGCGCCCGGCGCCGCGGCAGGCGTGCTCAGCCGAACAGCTTGGCCGCCGTGCGGGCCACGAGCTCGCCCTGGAAGCGGGCGCCGTCCAGCTCGGTCTGCGAGGGTTGGCGCGAGCCGTCGCCGCCGGCAATGGTGGTGGCGCCGTAGGGCGCGCCGCCCACGACCTCGTCCAGCCGCATCTGGCCCTGGAAGCTGTACGGCAGCCCAACCACCACCATGCCGAAGTGCAGCAGGTTGGTGATGATGGAAAACAGCGTCGTCTCCTGGCCGCCGTGCTGCGTGGCCGTGGAGGTGAAGGCCGCGCCCACCTTGCCGTTGAGCGCGCCGCGCGCCCACAGGCCGCCGGTCTGGTCCAGGAAGGCGGCCATCTGCGAGGCCATGCGGCCGTAGCGCGTGGGCGAGCCGATGACGATGGCGTCGTACTGCTCCAGCTCGGCCACGCTGGCCACGGGGGCGTCCTGCTCCAGCTTGAAGTGCGACTTCTTGGCCACCTCTTCCGGCACGGTTTCGGCCACGCGGCGCACGTCCACCGTCGCGCCGGCGCCGCGCGCGCCTTCGGCCACGGCTTGCGCCATCTTTTCCATGTGGCCGTAGGACGAGTAGTACAGAACGAGAACACGGGCCATTTGAATCTCCTGGGTAGTGATGCACAGGCCGTGCGGGGCCTGCTGCGGGGTCGAGGCACCGGGGCTGAGCCCGGCACCCGTGGGCGGGAATGGACGGGAACGATGGGGCGATGGCGGCGGCAAGCCACGTGCCGGCTGCCCCGCCGCTGGGGAGGCCGCCTCCCGGGAATGCGCAGGCGGCGGCGCTTACAGGCGCGCCAGGTCGAACACGAGCACCTCGGCGTCCTGCCCGCGGCGCAGCGCCAGTTGCGTCTCGCCGTCGAGCATGACGGCGTCGCCGGCCTGCAGCGCGTGGCCGTTGACCTTGATGGCGCCGCGCGCCACGTGCACGTAGGCCAGCCGCGCCGGGTCCAGCGCCACGGTGGCGGACTCCTCGCCGTCGAACAGGCCCGCGGCGATGGAGGCGTCGGCGTTGATGCGCAGCGACGTGCCCTCGCCTTGCGGCGTGACGATGGGCAGCAGCCGCCCGCGGCGCAGCGAGGCGTCGAAGTGCTTTTGCTCGTAGTCCGGCTCCACGCCGCGGCGGCTGGGCAGCAGCCAGATCTGCAGGAAGTGCGTGGTGCGGTCCTTGGCGTGGTTGAACTCGCTGTGCAGCACGCCACTGCCCGCGCTCATGCGCTGCACGTCGCCGGGGCGGATGACGCCGGCGTTGGCGCCGCCGGCGCTGCCGTTGCCCATGCTGTCCTTGTGCGCCAGCTCGCCTTCGAGCACGTAGCTCACGATCTCCATGTCGCGGTGGCCATGCGTGCCGAAGCCGCTGCCCGGCGCCACCTTGTCTTCGTTGATGACGCGCAGGTTGCCAAAGCCCATGTGCGCCGGGTCGTAGTACTCGGCGAAGGAGAAGCTGTGGCGGCTGTCCAGCCAGCCGTGTTGAGCGTGGCCCCGGTCGGAAGACTTGCGCAGCGTGATCATGGTGTTGACCCTTTCCTTCGATGGTTTCGATCTACGATTTGATGCCGTACATCAACGACATGGATGCATTGTGTTGATCCTCATCAAGCTTGAGCATGAGAGTGTTCGGTGCTCATCATCGAATTCATCGAAAATGAAAAATGAGGGCCTTGCATGGGCAAGCTGACCCTGGAGGGGCTGGAGCTGCTGGACGCCATCGCGCGCAAGGGCTCCTTCAGCGCCGCGGCCGACGAGCTGCACAAGGTGCCCTCCACCATCTCCTACACGGTGGCGCGGCTAGAGCAGGATTTGCAGGTCCAGCTTTTCACGCGCAACGGGCCCCGCGTGGAGATCACCGAGGCCGGGCGCGAGCTGGTGCGGGACGGCCGGCTGCTGCTGCAGGCGGCCAGCGACCTGGAGTGCCGCGTGCAGCGCGTGGCCGCGGGCTGGGAGAGCACGTTCCAGCTCGCGGTGGACAGCATGGTGCCCACCGAGATCCTGGCGCCGCACATGGCGGCGTTTTGCGAGGTGGCGGACGCGACGCGGCTGCGCGTGCAGGAGGAGGCGCTCACGGGCACGTGGGAGTCGCTGCTGCAGGCGCGCTGCGACCTGGCGCTGGCCACGGGCGCCGGTCCGGCCGGCGGCGGCTACCTGGCGCGCGAGGTGGCGCAGGTGCCTTTCTGGTTCTGCATCGCGCCGTTTCACCCGTTGGCGCGCGAGGACGAGCCGCTGACCGAGGCGCAGATCCGCCGCCACCGCGGCGTGGTGGTGGCGGACTCGGCGCGCCAACTGCCCGTGCGCAGTGCCGGGTTGCTCAGCGGGCAGCAGACCATCACCGTGCCCACGCTGCGCGCCAAGCTGCGGCTGCAGGCCGAAGGTCTAGGGGTGGGCTACCTGCCCGCGCCTTGCGTGCAGGGGCTGCTGCAGGCCGGCGTGCTGGTGCGCAAGCGCGTGGAAAACGAGCGCACGCCGGAGACCATGAGCGTGGCCTGGCGCGTGGGCGCGCAAGGCAAGGCGCTGGAGTGGTGGCGGCAGCGGCTGGCTGACAAGGACGCCATCGCCGCGCTGCTGGCCAGCGTGGGCCGCAGCTACGCGGCCGCGCACGGGTGACGCTTCAGGCCGTGGGCAGCACCTTGCTGGCCTTGCCCTTGGTGCTGCGGGTGACGTGGACGATGTCGGAGCCGTCAATGGTCCAGTTGTCCAGGAAGCCCTCGTTGACGAGCTGCTGCAGCGCCACGCGCAGCGCCTTGCGGAAGTCGGTGAGCCGCGCGGCGCGCGAGCCGGTAAGGCCTTTCAAGGTCTCGACCTTGAGCGGGTAAGGCGCCTCGTGGGTGGAGAAGTAGCTGTGCAGGTACTTGGCCAGCGCGCTGCGCAGCCTCAGGCGCTGCTCCCACCAGACCTGCGTGTACGTGCTGGGTCCGAAGAGCTTGATGATTTCCGGCTCCAGCCAGACCGTCCACTTGGCCTTGGGCTCGTCGCCGCTGGCGGATTTGCCGGTGAACTTGCGCAGCAGCGCGCCCTGGTAGAGGTAGAAACCATCGGCGCCGGAGGCGTCGGAGCTCAGCCGGATGCTGGTGAACTGCAGCCGGTCGAAGCTGGCCTTGAGGCGGTTGTAGCCCTCGACGCTGCGCTTCCAGCCCAGCTCCTTGAGGAAGGAATAAGCCGTGAAGCTCACCGCCTCGCCCAGCGGGCGGCAGCGGGCCAGGTGGATGAGCTGCAGGAAGACGTCCTCGTCGTCCTGGCGCAGCTCCTCGCCGCGCACGGTGAGCACCCAGCCGGCCAGGGTCTGGATGGTGCGGTGCTCGCGGTAGAAGTTGCGCGGCTCGTTCTGGTTGCCGACGGTGAACAGCGAGGAGCGGGCGATGGGGTTGGGCAGGCCCCGCACCCGGTCGTGCCACAGCGGCAATTGCGACGGCGCGGCGGCCACGGGAGCACGCGGACTGCTGGGCGGGCTTTTTTCCGGTGGCATGGTTGAGAAACGTCGTCGTTGTGGCCGGCTGTACCGGGAGTCAAAAGGCGTGGCGGTGGCGGTTGGACGACCTGCCGGCTCACCGTTCGCAGCCATGCCTGGCGCCGGTGGGAGCCAGAAGGCGATTCAGTGGGACGGCGGATCGGCCGAACCGGCGGTTGCAGCGCCGCGGGGCGAGTGTCCGCGAGCGTTGCAAGGGCCGACAAGCGCACGCGCACGCCTTCTGACTCCCTATGCACGCCTTGTGACTCCCAACCCACGCCCGCTGACTCCCGAAGCCGCCGCCGCCGTCCCCGCGGCACGCCTTCTGGCTCCCGCTGGCGGGGCGATCAGGCGCCGTGTGGGCGGCTGACTCCCGGTGGCCGCCTGCTTCGGCGGCCCTTCGGGGCGGGGTATCGCCGTTCAGGCCTTGTGACTCCCGCCGCCTAGGCATTTCCCGGGCGGGCGGCACGCCCTGTGGCTCCCACCGGGGCCAGCGGTGGCGCACACGCCTGCTGACTCCCCCCGGGCGCGCCTTCTGACTCCCGGGCAGTGCCGTCGGCCACCCCGGCCGTGGGAGTCAGAAGGCGATCCCTGGCGCCGCGGTGGCGAGTTGACGGTCCGCGTGCGTGCCTTCAGATGGCGTGACGGCCCCCGGCACCCACGGCCATGCGGCTTGAGGGCTCCGGTGCGGGTCCACACACGCCTTCTGAGTCCCGGTTTGTAGTCGCATCCTCCTTCGCCGGATGCTTCGACTTCCGCAGTCAAGGCCTTGGCGCGCCGGGTTTTCCTCCTGATCGCCCAACGTGGGCAGGAAACGGTGCTTTTCGCGCAGCGCCAACGCCTTCAGGCTCCCGGTTTTTGCTGATTCAAGACGGATTCAAAGACGATTAAAGACGATTCAGCCTTGTGAATAAGCAATGTAAGTTATTGATTTTAAAAGTTCTTCTGACTCCCAGGTGGGAGCCAGAGGGCGCGGCCGCGGGAGTGAGCGGGCGTGGGTGGCGGGAGTCAGCGGGCGTGTCGCGGGGGAGTCGCAAGGCGTGGGTGGGCGGCGGCGGCGGCTCTCGTAACTGGGAGTCAGCGGGCGGGTTGGCGAGAGTCAGAAGGCGAGCCTGTGGATAACTCGGCTGGGACTGCGGGGTAAGGGCGCATTGGGCCGGCTTGGAGGGCGCGCAGGCTGGTGATGGAGGGAGCGGGCCGTGCTCAACGCCCGCGCAGGTGGTGTGCAATGCATTCACGGGCTGGTTGCACGTTTTGGCTCGGGTTTGGGACGTCCCAAACTGAACACTCTGAAGCCCATTTGACGACGGTATGCGCGATGGTTTGCGCAAAACCAGCTTGTGCTGGCCTCCCGAAAGCCCAGACGTTTGGCAATCTCATCCGTCATTCCCGCGAAGGTGGGAACCCGGGTGGTTCCGCACCGGAGCGAAGGGGCGACGCGAAGGAGCGGCGGCTCAAGACTTCATGACGCCGGCCGGCGAACGGTCCGGCCGGCTTTGGGGTCTCCTGGTTTCTTGCCTTCGCGGGAATGACGGGTGGGAGTCAGCGGCCGAGTCGGTTAAGGCTGGCGCTTGTCCGCACTCACTTTGCAGGCGCGGCATGGTTTGGGACGTCCCAAACCCTATCGGACTGGTCATACGCTCGCGACTTGTCCGGGCTCCAGGCCTTTGTCTCCGTATGCCCAGGCCTGGCATCCGGGCGTCGGTTTGGGACGTCCCAAACTGAACGCCTCGCAGCCCACCTGCGCGGCGAGCTGCCCGACAGGTCGCACAAAGCCAACCCCCGCTGGCGGCCTGAGAGCCCAAACGTTCGGCACCCTCGCCCGTCATTTCTGCGAAGGGGGAACTTCGGCGGCCCTGCGCCGGAGCGAGCCAGCTTGGGCGCCCCCTGGGTTCCCTGCTTCGGTAATGACGGGCGGGAGTCAGCGGCCGAGTCGGCTGCGGTTGACGCCTGTCTGCGCTCACTCTGGGGACGAGGGGTGGTTTGGGACGTCCCAAACAGGGGTTGGCGTGCACGCCGTTTGTGGCGCGACGGCGTGCACTGCACCCTGCAGTGATCGGCGAGCGCATGAAGGCCGGTTGTTTGGGACGTCCCAAACTGCACTCCTTGGAGCCCATCTGCGTCACGGAATGCCCGCTCGTTCGTACCAGGTCAACCCAGGCTGGCATCCCGTGAGCCCAGGCGCTTCGCCCTCCACTTCGTCATTCCCGCGCAGGCGCACTGCTGTCCGGTGAAAACGTAACGGTGGCGGGCACGCTGTTCAATCAAGCACCACGAGTGCCGAGATGTCGCCCCGTTGTGCACCCCAGCGTGCCAACAGGCTTCACGCCAGCGCCTTAGTGCGCGTGGATCCCGGCCTTCGCCGGGATGACGGCGGTTTTTCTTCGGCCTACAGCCCTGTGCGGCGACCGTTACGTTTTCCCCGGACAGCCGTGCGCCTTCACGGGAATGACGGTTGAGTGTGCGCGGCGGTGCCGGCTGCGGCTGACGCTTGTCCGCGCTTCTTACTCTAGACAGAACGGGCCGTTTGGGACGTCCCAAACCGGGGCAGGCGTGTGCGCCGTTTGAGGTACGACGGCGTGCAATGCGCTGTCTGTGGTGTTCGGCAAGTGGACTCGAACACCGGTTTGGGACGTCCCAAACCAAGGCGGACCGTGTGGCATGTGGGTTCAACCATTGTTTGGGACGTCCCAAACTGAACTCCTTGGAGCCGTACCTGTGCGGCAAACGCCCCACGCTGGCGGCCCGAGAGCCCAAACGTTCAGCACCCTCGCCCGTCATTTCCGCGAAGGCGGGAACCTGGGCGATCGCTGCGCCGCAGCGAAGACGCGACACGGAAAAGCAGCGATTCAAGCCTTGCGATACCGGCTTTCGCACTGGTGGCCAGCTTGGGGACTTCCTGGGTTCCCGCTTTCGGTAATGACGGATGGGAGTCAGCGGCCGAGTCGGCTGCGGCTGGTGCCTGTCTGCGCTCACCTCTGGAGACGAAGGGTGGTTTGGGACGTCCCAAACCAGAGGCTGCTGGCAACGCATCTGCAGGCCGGTGGTGACGCAGTGGCCAAGAGGGAGCCTGGATCGCGTGTTCAAGCGCTCGTTTGGGACGTCCCAAACCCAGGCGGTAAGTAAAGCGTTCGCTGTTCGGTGAGGGGCCGCATTTTTCCCCGCGCGTGTCGCAGCCTCGCGTCCAGGCGCCGGTTTGGGACGTCCCAAACTCTCCGCGCACCTGCCCCAAGCTCCCCGACTGCGAACCGCATGCGTCGCATGCGCCCCACACTTTCCGGCACCCAGCAAACTTTACGGTGCATCAAAGCGCAAATCCGGTGTTGGGGTGCCGTGTATCGCCGCAAAATCGCGCCTTCAGGAGGCGGACGTGATTCTGACGATTGCAAATATCAAGGGCGGTGTGGCCAAGAGCACCATGGCGGTGTGCCTGGCCACCATGGCGGCATCCGAGGGCGCCTCGGTGGTCATCGTGGATGCCGACGACAAGGGCACCTCCACGGACTGGGGCAACGCGCGCAGCGAGGACGGCGTGGAGCCGCCCATCAACGTCGTGGGCGTCATGCGCCAGTGCGCCCGCACCATCGCCGCGCTGGCGCGCGAGTACGACCTCGTGGTCGTGGACATCGGCGCGGGCAACAAGGCCGTCATCAAGGAGTGCGCCGAGATCTCCAACCTCGTGCTGCTGCCCTGCGGGCCCATGCAGCCGGAGATCGCGCGCACGGTGCAGACGCTGTCGCTGCTGCAGGACGTGCAGGTGCCCGTCTATGTGCTGCTCAACCGCGTGGCGCTGCATCCGCGCGCCAAGGAAACGCAGTTCGTGCGCCGGCAGTTCAGCGACGCGGGCGTGCGCGTGTTCGACGCCGTGCTGCCGCGGCGCAAGGTGTGGGAGGCCACCGGCAACGGGCTGGCCATCCACGAGATCTCCGGCGCCGGCGCGGCCGCGACGGAAATGCGCGCCGTCTACGACGAGGTGGCTCGCCGCATCAACGAGATGGAGGCCGCATGAGCTTCAGGCAGAAATTCCGCCCCATCCAGCTCGACCCCCAGCGCGTGGCCAAGGCCGAGGCGCAGGGCGCCAAGGTCAGCGCCGAGGACGCCGCCGCACTCCAGGCCGAAGCCGCCGCAGTTGACGCCGCGCCCGCCGCCGCCCAAGCCGTCGCCGCACCCGCTGCGGCCCCGGACACCGCCCCCTCCAGCGCGCCGGCCCGCCAGGCGGCGGGTGCAGCCGCCGCACCCGCCGCGGCTGCACCCGCCGCGGTGCGCGGCCTCATCGCCGCAGCGCCGGACGATGGCGTGGACGGCGAGTTTGGGACGTCCCAAACCGTCCTCTACTACGGCCCCTGGCAGGTTGGGCAGGTCTACGAGGTGCCGCACGAGTGCCTGCGGCCCAACCCGGTGAACCCGCGCATCTTCTACACGGTGGACGCCGTGGAGAACATGGCGCAGTCGCTGCTGGACGAGGGCCAGACCACCGCGGCCACCGGCTACGTGGAGGACGACCACGTCGTCCTCATCGAGGGCCAGACCCGCCAGAAGGCCTGCCAGCAACTCAACTGGCCCACGCTGCGCGTGGAGATCCGGCCCAAGCCGCAGAGCGTGCGCACGCTGTACGAGACGGCGCGCGCGGCCAACGAGGCGCGCTCCAACCCCTCCAACCTGGACGAGGCGCTGCGCTGGAAGGAGCTGCTGGACACCGGCGTCTATCCCCACCAGCGTGCGCTGGCCGAGGCGCTGCGGCTGCACGAGGGCGACGTCAGCCGCGTGCTGTCGCTGGCCAAGATGCCCAGGAGCATCCTGCAGGCGCTGGCCGAGGTGCCGGCGCTGCTGTATGCGCGCACGCTGGCCTCCATCCGCGCCTACTGGGAAACCTGCGGCGACGACAAGACGCTGGAGCTGGTCGTGCGCGCCCGCGCCCGCGGCATGAGCTTTCGCGAGATAGACAACCTGCGCAAGGCGGCGGAGAAGGGCCCCTACAAGCGCCCGCACGCCTCGCGCATGAAGGTGAGCTTCGGCGCGGGCAAGGGCGAGCTCAAGACTTTCGAGGACGGCCGCATCCAGCTCCTGCTCGAAGGCCTGAGCGACGACGAGGCGCGCGACCTGCAGCAGCGGCTGCAAAAGGCGCTCAAGGTTTGACCAGGGCAGGTCACGCCGGCCACCCGCAGCAAGGTTTTTGGGCATGCGAAATGTGAAGCTCGTATCGCTGTGGCAGCAGGCCGCGCAGCGCCAGGTGCGCAGCGTCGCGCGCGCCGGCCAGCGGCTGACGCAGGACATGGTCAAGGCGGTGGCTGCGGCCCACGCGCCGCCGCCGGGGCCGGGCGACTGGCTCAGCGGCACCGTGCTGGGCCCGGCCGGCGCGCGGCGCTGGCGGCTGTACCGCCCCGAGGGGGCAGGGCGGTCCACGCCGCTGCCGCTGCTGGTCATGCTGCACGGCTGCAGCCAGGACGCGCACGGCTTTGCCATCAGCACCGGCATGAACCGGCTGGCCGCGCGCGAAGGCTTTTTCGTCCTCTACCCCGAGCAGGACAGGCGCGCCAACCCGCAAGGCTGCTGGAACTGGTACGACACGCGCAGCGGCCAGGCGCTGGCCGAGGCGGCCACGCTGGTGGCGGCGGTGGAGCAGGTGGCGCTGGCGCAGGCGGTGGACCGCAACCGCATCGCCGTGGCGGGGCTGTCGGCCGGCGCGAGCATGGCGGCGCTGCTGGCCGTGCGGCGGCCGCAGCTGTTCAAGGCCGTGGCCATGCACTCCGGCGTGCCGCCGGGCGTGGCGCGCTCCTCGGCCACCGCGCTGCGGGCCATGCTGGGCCACGGCGCGCAGGGCGTCGTCCCGGTCGGCCCGGCGCTGCTGGCGGGCGCCTCGCTGCCGCCGCTGCTGGTGCTGCACGGCAGCGCAGACGCGGTGGTGTCCTCGCGCAACGCTGCTGCCGCCGCTGAGCTGTGGGCCGAGGCCGTGGGTGCCCGCGGCGGCGCCGCACGCGTGGTGCAGCGCGGCCAGCGCCACGCCATGCACGTCACCGACTACAAGGCCGGCCGCCGCACCGTGGCCACGCTGTGCGAGATACAGGGCCTGGGCCACGCCT
The DNA here is from genome assembly GCF_034427735.1 of Azohydromonas lata. Classification (NCBI taxonomy): domain Bacteria; kingdom Pseudomonadati; phylum Pseudomonadota; class Betaproteobacteria; order Burkholderiales; family Sphaerotilaceae; genus Azohydromonas; species Azohydromonas lata. The sequence continues at coordinate 59,717 of NZ_JAXOJX010000025.1, read as the reverse complement.
GGAGCGGCGGCGCGGCGCGCGAGCGCTTCAGCGATCCGGCCGGCCCCTGCGCCTCGCGCCTGGTCTGGCGCTTTGCGCGCAACTGCTTCGACAAGGGCTGAGCGCCCGGCGCCGCCGGGGCCCGCACGCCGTGCCCGCAGCCGCCCTCGGGGACCGCTGCGGAGGCGGGTAGTTTGGGACGTCCCAAACGGCCCGCGGTGGCACGGCCGGCAGCGGCTGAAGCCCGTGCTTTCTGGCCTCGTTGGATCGTCCTGCCGCCTCAGCGCTGCGTGCGCAGGTAAGCCAACAAATCGTCGATCTGGCGCGGGTCGCCCAAGCCCCAGAAGCGCATCTTGTTGCCCGGCACGGTGCGGTTGGGCGATTGGATGAAGGCGCGCAGCCGCTCCTCGGTCCAGGCGAAATCCGCGTTCTTCAGGGCGTCGGAATAGTGGAAGTCGGTGGTGCTGCCGGCCTTGCGGCCCACGATGCCGTTGAGCTGCGGCCCAAACCCGCCGCGCGCCGACGGCCCAAGCTGGTGGCAGTTGGCGCAGCGCGCAAACACCGCCTTGCCCGCCACGGGGTTGCCACCACCGCCCGCACCGCCGGCCTCGGCGCCCAAGGCGGCGGATGCCGGCGCGGCCAGCAGCAGACACGCGGCTGCGTGCGCCCATGTCGGCCGGCCAGGCTTAAAAAACGCGCAGTGCATACCGGAAAGTCCTGGAAATCTGGAGACATTCAGGCGCGCCGCGTGCGGTGCAGCCCTGTGCCGGCCGGTGGCAAGGCGGCGGCCGGGGGGCGGTGCGCAGGGCGCTGCCTAGAATCCCCGTGAATGAATGTCGGCATTTTGTATGCGGCCCTGGCCTACGTGGCCTGGGGCCTGTTTCCCCTGTACTTCCGCCAGGTCTCCGCGGTCCCTTCGCTGGAAATCGTCTTGCACCGCACGGTGTGGTCGCTGGTTTTCCTGCTCGTCGTCCTGGGCGCGATGCGGCGCTTTCACCTGCTCAAGCCGGCCCTGAAGTCGCCGCGCCAGCTCCTGCTGTTTGCCGTGAGCGCGCTGCTGCTGGCGGGCAACTGGCTGGTCTACGTGTGGGCGGTCAACAACGGGCACGTCATAGACGCCAGCTTGGGCTACTTCATCAACCCGCTGGTGTACGTGCTCATGGGCTACGCCTTCCTGCACGAGCGGCTGCGCCCGCTGCAGTGGGCGGCCGTGGCGCTGGCCGGGGCCGGGGTGCTGTGGCTGACCTGGCAGGCGGGGCAACTGCCCTGGATCGCGCTGCTGCTGGCGGCGTCCTTCGGCCTGTACGGGCTGATGCGCAAGACCGCGCCGCTGGGCACGCTGGAGGGCCTGGCGCTGGAGACGCTGCTGCTGGCGCCGCTGGCCGTGCCGGCCCTGGCGCTGTGGACGCTCTCCGGCAGCAGCGCCATCGCCCAGGCCGACGCGCCCACCGTGGGCTGGCTGTTGCTGGCCGGGCCCATCACCGCGGTGCCGCTGCTGCTGTTTGCCGCCGGCGCGCGCCGCATTCCGCTGGGCACGCTGGGGCTGCTGCAGTACATCGGACCGACGCTGCAGCTGCTCATGGGCGTGTGGGTGTTCCACGAGCCCTTTCAGGGCACGCGCGTGCTGGGCTTCGTCCTGATTTGGGCGGCCCTGGCGCTGTACAGCGCCGAGGGCCTGTGGGCGGCCCGCCGCCGCGCGGCGGCGGCCATGGCCTGAGCCCGGCCGCTCAGGCGGGCAGCGCACCCATTGGGCGTCCGCGCGCGCCGCGGCGCGTCCACCCGGCCAGCGCCGCCGCGCCCAGCGCTAGCAGCAGCGGCGCCGGGGGCTCCGGCACGGCAGGCACCCGCACGCGGAAGGCGCCGGCGTTGTTGCTCCACTCGTAGCCGTCCATGGTGCCCAGGTACAGCCGCGTGGCGCCTTCGGGGACGAAGAACTGCTGACGCTCGCCGCTGCCGCGGCCGGTGAGCCCGTCGCCGATGAAGAAGGTCTGCTTGAGCTGCGGGTGCAGCGTGCGGAAGTCCAGCCCCAGGCCGCTACCGGAAAAATCAAGGTCGTCCGGCGTCGGCCCCGCGGTGGGCAATGACGGGCCCAGGAACACGCCTATGAGCGAGTTGATGGGCGCGCGCAGGTTGGACATGCCGTTGACCGGCGCATGGGTGAATACCTCGGTGGCGCCGTCCACGCCCGGCACCGGCCCGTCGGCGCGGGGAAAGGCCCGTCCGCACTCGGGGCAGCAAAAGGTGCTGGTGCTGGTGGCCGGGCAGTTGGCCACGCCGCCGCGCACGCTGAAGGTCAGCACGTCCAGGCGGCTCAGGTCCAGGCCACTGAGCAGCACCGGCGACTGCGCGGGCGCGCTGTCCGGCGGGTCGATGCTGCCGTCCGGCATGCCGGCCAGCCATGGGTTGGCCGTGCCCGGCACCCGCACGCCCAGCGCGTGCGCCTGCAGCGGCGCGCCCAGCGCCGCGAACGCCGTGGCCAGTGCCGCCAGCCAGCGCAGCGCGGCACCCCAGCCGCCGCCCGCACGCCAGCGCCCGCGACGGCCCCATGTGTCAAAAATCCCCTCCAGCATGGCCATACCTCCTGCTGTCGCTTGAACCAGGGGCCGCCAGCGTAACGGCGAGCCCGGATCCAGCCGATGCCTTCAATCGGCTGGCGCAAAGCAACGTTGCGGAAAAGCGTGGTTACGGGCGGCCGACACTTTCTCAACCCTTTCAGGTGGGATTGCGTGGAGGCGCCTGGGGCAGGGCCTGCGCAAGTGCTTGTGGCTCCACGAGGCTCAACAAGTGGTGGCCAATGGCGGCGATCTTGCTGGAATTTATGTATAGCAAAGATTATGAACGGTTATCTGGATAAGCAAGATCTGCTGCATCAGTCGCGCGCATCCGGCGGTCTCCGACATCGTGACCGTGCCCGCTCACCGACCGATCAAGGCCATCTACGTCAAGCAGTTCGTGGCCCTCGTCGATCGCATCCAGGGAATTGAGCCATGGGCGACGTCAAGCACATCCAGCCTGTTCTCCCGCCGTATCCCTTCGAGGACTACGCGCGCCTCGTCAGCCCTCTCAGCGAGGAGGATGGGGGTGGCTACCTGGTGACGTTTCCCGATCTGCCCGGCGTCATGGCCGACGGCGACAGCGTCGAGGACGCCTTGCACAACGCCCGCGATGCCTTCGAGTCGGACATAGCCGCCATGGTGGGTTTGCGCCCGCTGGGCGCGCGGGGCATCGTCCAAGTAGCGCAGGCCGAGACCGAGCGCCGCGCCTCGGTGGCTGGGTTCCGCGCAGGCCTGAGCTTCACCTCGGCTTTGGCGACGTCGTCCATGCAGGGGTTCGGTAGTTTCAGTGTCCATCGTCATACGCGCCACAGCGATGTTCAGCGGCGAATGGGCAGCGGGCTTCGCTTGAGAGTGCGCAGCACGAAACTGGACTTGCTGTGGCGGATGCCGGGAATTTTGTATAGCCGCTCGCGCAGCAGCCGCTCGTAGTCGCGCGTGTCGCGCACGGCGATCTTGACGTAGTAGTCATAGTCGCCGGACACAAGGAACGCCTCAATGACTTCCGGGATGGCTTCCAGCGCGCGGCCAAATTCAAACAGCGCCTCGTCGGAGTGGGAGTCCAACGTCACCTGCACGATGACCGTGTCGGACAGGTTGAGGCGCTCGGCATTGAGCTGCACCGTATAGCCCTCGATCACGCCCGCCTGCTCCATGCGCTTGATCCGGGTCCAGCACGGCGAGTTGGTGAGCCCCACGTGCTGACTGAGCTCCTGCAGGCTCATGCGCGCGTCGCGCTGCAGCGCCTCCAGGATGCCGCTGGTCTGCATCAGCGGCCAAGTGGCGACCAGCGCCATCGGCACGGACACCTTCCAGGAGTGTGATGCGCTCGCCATCTCCAAATCGGTGACCCGCTGGAATGTGCGTACATGATCCCGAGACGCTGCCGGCCACGTTGCGCGAGGCATTTCGCGTCGCCGCGGGTGGCCGTCCCGGCCCGGTACTGGTGGACCTGCCCAAGGACGTGCAAGCGGCGCCGGTGCGGCACGGCCTTTCGCTCCTGCCCAACCCTGCGCCCAAGGCGGCGCAGCCGCCATTGCCGGCCGCGGCGCTGGAGGAGGCCGCCGCACTGATTGCTGCGGCGCGCCGGCCGGTGTTCTACGGCGGTGGCGGGCTCGTCAACTCGGGGGCCGAAGTTGACCGACTGGTGGAATCGCATCGAGGGCTGGCGCGCGCAGCGGTGCCTGGACTTCGAAGACACGACCGAGGTCATCGCGCCGCAAGCGCTGATGAACCGGTTGCAGGCACAACTCGATGGGCACGACGCCGTGGTCGCCACCGACGTGGGCCAGCATCAGATGTGGGCCGCGCAGCATCTGCGTATCGAACAGCCGCAGCACTGGCTGACTTCCGGTGGCGCGGGCACCATGGGCTATGGATTGCCGGCCGCCATTGGCGCGCAGCTCGCTCACCCGGACAGGACCGTGGTGTGCGTCAGCGGCGACGCCTCGATCCTGATGAACATCCAGGAGCTCGCCACGGCACGCCAGCACCGGACGCCGGTCAAGGTGGTGCTGTGCAACAACGGCTGGATGGGCATGGTGCGGCAATGGCAGGAGCTGGTTCATGGCGGGCGCTACAGCCAGAGCTACCACGAGTCGCAACCCGACTTCGTGGCCGTGGCGCGGGGCTTCGGCTGGCAGGCGCGTAGCGTGGACCGGCGTGCCGACCTGGACGCGGCGCTGGCCGAATGCCTCAACAGCGGTGGACCGTTCTTCCTCGACGTGCGCGTGCGCTCCGACGAGAACTGCTTTCCGATGATCCCGGCCGGCAGTGGCCACCATGAGATGGTGCTGGGCGAGTAGAGGAACAGGGAGTGCGGCGGCCGGCAGCTTCAGCGCAGCGGCCGGTAGAAGGCGCGGATTTCCTCAGCCAGCGCCTGGAGCTGCTCCATGGCGGCAAAGTGGCCGCCGTGCGGCATCACGCTCCAGCGCCGGATGTCGGTGAACACGCGCTGCGCCAACGAACCAACTGGCGCGTGCACCACGCCAACCTCGTCAGGCATGGCTGAGCAAGCATCACGAGGCCATCGAGGTGTTCTACCTTCCAAGCTATAGCCCCGAGCTCAACACCGGCGAGATGACCAACGCGGATCTGAAGCAGGCGGTCACGAAGCTGGCGTCAGCACGCACGAAGCTGCAACTCGTCAAGGCCACCGCGCAGCACCTGCGCAGCGTGCAGCGCCGGCCTGAACGTATCTGCAGCTACTTCGAGCACGAGCTGGTTCGTTATGCCGCCTGAGTCAAGTTCGTTAATGCCGAGTCAATAAGAACTACGGGAAACAGGAGCAAGGTCAGATGCCCTGGTTGGCGCTCAGGCCGACTGCACCATTGCGACAAGCATTCGATGGTTCTGCTCACAGATGCGGCGAAAGCCGTCGCTGATCCTGGGATCTCCTGACGCGCGCTGCCAGAAGTCCAGTGCGGCGGCTGCGGCAGCGCCCCACGCCGTACGCTCGGCAGGCAGGGGCAGCTGCGGCGAGAAGTTCCTTGTCGGCAACTCCACACCCCGGGCCGGCGCGTACAGCATGGGCAACATGTCGTAGGCCGGTGCCAGCGCCAGCCCCGGCCTGAACGACAGGTTGCCGTCGTGCATGTCGGTATTGGCGATGAGCCTGCCGAAATGCCACAGCTCGTCGATGGCCGACTGCGTTGCTGCGTCAACAAGCTTGCGCCCGTGCAGCGCCGCCGAAGCGCCCGTCCAGGGCAAGCCGTTGGCACCGAAAAGCGCCGCATTCAGGGCCGCCCAGGAACACACCGGTGAACGGCCGAGATGGCCATGCCGGTCAAAGCGATCGACCTCCAGGAAGGTCCGGCCCGCGACCTGATAGATGCGGCTGCCTGCGGCGCCGGCTTGCAGGTGCTGTGCTACCACGTTCAAGGCCAAGTGCTCGCACACGAGCAGGTCGGACCAGCGCTGGGTTCCGGCCGAGTCATCCGAGCCCGAGAACTTGACGATGACGTGCCGCAGCACGCCGCCAGTGCTTCGCATGGCCGTGAACTTGGGAAACTCGCCGCCGGCAGAGGAACCGACCACGCCAAGACTCATCGCCTGTGCAGCCAGCGCGGGGTAGCCGACCGCGACATCCTCGTCGCCCAGAACAGCCGGCTCATGCCGCGAGTGCTCCAGCCATTGCCGACAAGCCGTCTCGCCCAGGATGTAGCTGCCCGGCTGGTCGACGCCCAGCAGCGACAGCGCATGCAGCACGTCGTCCTCCAACCAGTCCTGGGGATGCTCGCTCACCTGCAGCAAGGCGGCATGGTGGCGTGCGAAGTTGCGTCCGAGGAAGCCTTGGGGGCGCATGTCGTCCAGGAAGTACGGCAGGCCGTCGAACCAGCCATCGCGCATGTCCTCCTCCAGGGGCCACGCCGGTGGCTGCAGGAACTCCACGGCACAGCCGTCGGGATAGGTGGGCGAGAGGCTGGCCACTTCGTGCAGCCGCCCCTGGGGGTCCACCTCGAAAAGCGGCAGCGGCTGCATGCTGCCGCGCAGTGCCCGCCGTGCTGCATAGGCCGTGCGGCGGGCTCGCCCAAGGGCCACCACCGAGGGCCCCAGCGCATCCACCGCGCGCTTGAGCGTCGCGCGGCTGATCTGCAGCCGCTCGACCAACTGCCCGGCCGGAGCGCGATGCCAGGTCCGCAATGTGTGGAGAAGGTCATCAGGCAAGGGCATGAAACGATTTTAATGACGATCTGAACTCAATATATGGAGCTATTCAACCTCGTTATGCTTATTTCATGAAACGATCTATAAAACGATAAGAAATGCATTCTCCATGGTTGAGCGAAGCCTGGCGCAGGCGCTCGAAGGCGGTGCCATAGACATAGATTGCCGCAGCCCGGGCGGTGCGAGCCTCACGGAAGAAATGCCTGCCATTGGCAACGTGATGTCCCTGTAAAGGCTTCTGAAAGATTGAAGGCCAGCCACCGCTACGGCGCGGGTGCAACTGCAGGAGAAGACATATCCGGTAGCACCGCCGGCTCGCATGGGAAGCACGCTGCGCCGCGGGATAAGGGGCGGCCCTCCCGCATCAAAGGCAGCTACTTCCCCGAGTTCTTGGCGCCCCAGCGCACGGGGCGCGTCGTGAGCGTGGCTGTGGGCGTGAGCACCGAGGGCGCGCGAGGTGCTGGGCATCGTGGCCGGATTTGGCAAGGGCGCACTTGGGATGGGCTACGCTGCCGGGCAGATGGATAACGCCGACGAAGACATCACCGGCCGGTGGCCGTTCTGCGCTGGAGAGATGGCGCAGCGTGTACGCGTGCATGACTGGGCTTCCACGCCGCTAGGACCCATCGAGCACTGGCCCGCCAACCTGCGCACGACAGTGCAACTCGTGCTTGAGCACCCCTTTGCCTGCATCGTGCTTTGGGGGCCGCGGCTCATCCAGATCTACAACGACGCCTACCGGGACTTGACGGGTGTCAAGCATCCCCAGGGGCTGGGCCAGCCCACACGCGAGTGCTGGCCCGAGGTGTGGCACATCAACGAGCCGATCTTCGAGCGGGTCTGGCGCGGCGAGTCATCGGTGTTCGAAGACGCGCTCTACCCGCTCGCGCGTTCAGGCGTGTTGAAAAACGTCTGGTTTTCGCTGACGTACAGCCCTGTGCGCGACGGGGCTGGGCGCGTGGTGGCGGTGTTCGTCACCGTCATCGAGACGACACGGCGGCTGCGTGCCGAAGCTGCGCTGCGTCAAGGCCAAGCGCGACAGGACTTCCTGCTGCGCCTGAGCGACGCGCTGCGTCCGCTGCAGGACGCTCAGGCCATCAAGCGCCAGGCCACGCGGCTGCTGGGTGAGACGCTGGGCGTGAACCGGGCCTTCTATGCCGAGGTCGAGGGCGACGACTGGATGGTGGTCAAAGGCTACGAGCGCGCAACCGTGTCGCTGGCCGATGGACCGTATTCGGCCCGTACCTTCGGCGACTGGATCATGGCGACGTATTGCGCCGGCCGGCGCCTCGTGTTCCATGACAGTGGCACTGACCCGCGCTTCTCACCCACGCAACGGCAGGCCCATGCCGCCGTGCAGATTCTTGCCGCCGTGGGCGTGCCGCTGGTCAAGGAGGGCGTGCTGGTGGCCATCCTGGCCGTGCACAGCGCCACACCCAGACACTGGAGCGACGAGGAGTTGGCACTGGTGGAAGAGACGGCCGAGCGCACCTGGGCCGCCGTGGAGCGTGCACGCGCGGAAACCGCGCTGCGCAACAGCCGCGAGCAACTGGAGATGGCGTTGCGGGCGGCCACGATGGGCGTCTTCGACTGGGACCCGGCGACGCGCTGCATCGGCCTCACCGATGAGTCAGCCGAGATCTTCGGCCTGTTGCCGGGCAGCCGGCAGCTGGACATCGAAACGTTCCTCAAGCTCATCCACCCTGACGATGTGGCACGGCACCGCGCGGCCTTGCTCGATGCCGGCGCATGCGGCCACGAATGGCTTGGCGAATACCGCGTGCTTCGCCCGTGCGACGGCAAGCTGGTGTGGATCGAGGAACGGGGCCGCTGGGTGGCGGATGCCGCCACCGGCCGCGCGGGCGTCAAGGGCGTGCAATGGGACGTCACGGCGCGGCGTACCGCGCAAGAGCGGCTGCAGGGCGTGTTTTCGCTTGCCACGGTGGGCGTGTTGTTCTGGGGGGAGGGCTTCGGGCTCACGCAGGTCAACGATGCCTTCCTGCGCATGAGCGGCTTCACGCGCGAAGAGGCGCTGGGCCGGACCTGGCAGGAATTCACCCCGCCGGAGTTCCACGCGGCGTCGCTGCGCGCGGTGCAGGACGTGCTGACGCTGGGCGAGACGACGCCCTACGAAAAACAGTACATCCGCAAGGACGGCTCGCGCTGGTGGGGCCTGTTCGCGGCCCGCAAGGTGGGCGACGAGGTACTCGAATTCGTGCTCGACGTCTCGGCGCGCTACCAGGCCGAAGACGCCAATCGGGCCAAGAGCGCCTTCCTGGCCAACATGAGCCACGAGATCCGCACGCCCATGAACGCCATCATTGGCCTGGCGCACCTGCTCGGCCACGAAGGCCTGATGCCGCGCCAGGCTGAACAGGTGGCCCGCATCGAGGACGCGGCGCGGCACCTGCTGTCCATCATCAACGACATCCTGGATCTCTCCCGGATCGAGGCCGGCAAGCTTCAGCTCGAAGAACGTGACTTCGAGCTGCCCGCGCTGCTGGAGCAGGTCCGTTCCCTCTTGAGCGAAGGCGCCGCTGCGAAAGGGCTGTACCTGGCGGTGGACGCCGGCGGGCTGCCGCGGTGGTTGCGCGGCGACGAGACGCGGCTACGCCAGGCGCTGCTCAACTACGCAGGCAATGCCCTCAAGTTCACGCCCAAAGGCGGCATCGTGCTGCGCGCGCGGCAACTGCAGGAGCGCGAGGGCAGGCTGCTGGTGCGCTTCGAAGTCGAGGACAGCGGCGTGGGCATCGATGCGGCGCAACTGCCGCGCCTGTTCAAGGCCTTCGAGCAGGCCGACGCTTCCACCACGCGTGAGCACGGCGGCACCGGGCTGGGGCTGGCCATCACGCGGTGTCTGGCTGAGCTCATGGGCGGCGGTGCGGGCGCGCAGCCGCGCGAGAAGGGCGGCAGCCTCTTCTGGTTCACGGCATGGCTGGGCCGTGGCGCCGGTGCACAGGCTCAGGACCCTGCCCAACCGGCACGCGCCGATGCCGAGCTGCGCCAGCGCCATGCCGGTACGCGGGTGCTGGTGGCCGAGGACAACGTCATCAACCGCGAGGTGGCGCTCGCGCTGCTGCGCGCGGTGGAGCTGCAGGTGGACTTTGCGGAGAACGGCCAAGCCGCGTTGGACAAGGTGGTCCAGGCCCGCTACGGCCTGGTGCTCATGGACATGCAGATGCCCGTCATGGACGGGCTGCAGGCCACGCGGGCACTGCGCGCGCTGCCCGGACTGCAGACGCTGCCCGTCCTGGCCATGACGGCCAACGCCTTTGCCGAAGACCGTGCCGCTTGCCTGGCCGCCGGCATGGACGACTTCGTGACCAAGCCGGTGCAGCCGCAAGCGCTGTATGCGACCCTGTTGAAGTGGCTCGACCGCGAAAAGACTTTTTCCAGCAAAGCACACCAAGCTTGCTGAATGCCGTAGCGGCGCTGGCCCGGTGCGTCAACCTGTTCAACTGCGTCTCTCATCCTGATCGTCGCGCCATACTCCGATTTGAAAATTTCAAATTCTGTTGGCCGCATGGTGGTGGAAGTTGCCGCGCAGCCCGCGGCTGCGTCGCATATCGAAAGTTAAAGGCCTGCGTTCACGCGCCGCAAAGGCCTCCACAGAAGCGGCCTCTCCAATGTCTTGCAGGGCTGTGTCGCATGGAAATCTCCTGTCCGCTTTCTGCTGCCACGCCTGGCCTGTGGCTCGCGCACTCCCGTCCCGGGAACGTGCGCGGTTGCATGCGGGAGGGCGTGGCTGACAAGGAGACGGTGGACGGCGTGGGGAGCTTGCGCATCACGCCGCTGGAAGGCGCGGCGGGCGAGGCGGGCGCGCGGATCTTTGAGGCGGGCTGCTTTCGCCTCGCCCGCAAAAAGTCATGCCCGCCGAAGCGGGCATGACGCAGCAGCCGCGCCGCCTGCGGGGGGCGCGGCCTCAGCGCCGCTTGCCGGCCAGTTGGCGCACCACCTTCACCATGCGGTCCACCTCCTCGCAGGTGTTGTAGAAGGCCAGCGAGGGCCGCACGGTGGCCTCCAGGCCGAAGCGGCGCAGGATGGGCTGCGCGCAGTGGTGGCCGGTGCGCACGGCAATGCCTTCCTGGTTGAGCGCCTGCCCCACCTCGCCGGTGCCGTAACCGTCGAGCACGAAGCTCAGCACGCTGGCCTTGTCGCGCGCTGTGCCCACCAGGCGCACGCCGGGAATGGGGCGCATGTGCTGCGTGGCGTAGTCCAGCAGCGCATGCTCGTAGCGGCCGATGTTCTCGATGCCGATGCGCTCCACGTACTCCAGCGCGGCGGCCAGGCCCACGGCGTCGGCGATGTTGCCGGTGCCGGCCTCGAAGCGCGTGGGCGGAGCGTGGAACACGGTGCGCTCGAAGGTCACGTCCGCAATCATGTTGCCCCCGCCCTGCCACGGCGGCATGTCCTCTAGCACCTCGCGCTTGCCGTAGACCACGCCAATGCCGGTTGGGCCGAAGATCTTGTGGCCGGAGAACACGAAGAAGTCCGTGTCCAGCGCCTGCATGTCCACGCGCAGGTGGCTCACGGATTGCGCGCCGTCCACCAGCGTGCGCACGCCGTGGCGGTGGGCGATGTCCACGATCTCCTGGACAGGCACCACCGTGCCCAGCGCGTTGGAGACCTGCGTCACCGACACGAGCTTGGTGCGGCTGTTGAGCAGCCGCTGGTACGCCTCAAGAATCACCTGCCCCGAGTCGTCCACCGGGATCACGCGCAGCTTCGCGCCCTTCTCGGCGGCGAGCTGCTGCCAGGGCACGATGTTGGCGTGGTGCTCCAGGTGGCTGACGATGATCTCGTCGCCCTCGCCGATGTTCTTGGCGCCCCAGCTCTTGGCCACGAGGTTGACGGCCTCGGTGGTGCCGCGCACGAAGACGATCTCCTCCACCGACGCGGCGCCTATGAAGCGGCGCACGGTTTCGCGCGCGCCCTCGTAGGCGTCGGTGGCGCGCGCGGCCAGGGCGTGCGCGGCGCGGTGGATGTTGGAGTTCTCGTGCGCGTAGAAGTGCGCCAGCCGGTCGATGACGGCCTGCGGCTTGTGCGTGGTGGCGGCGTTGTCGAACCACACCAGCTGCCGGCCGTTGACGCGCTCCTGCAGGATGGGGAAGTCCCGCCGCACGGCGTGCACGTCAAAGGGCGGATGCGTGGCCGTGGCGCCCACCTGCGGCGGCGCCTGCACCACGGCCGGCGTGGCGTGCTGCAGGAAGTAGAAGCCGCTGCCGCCGGGCACCCCGGCCGGGGTGGAGGGCGGCGTTGGCGTGTTCAGCCTGGGCACTTCGAAAGCGCCGAGGCCGGGCAGCGTGGGCCGGCCCGCAGCGGCGGGCTCGGCCCCGGCCGCGGTGGGTTTTGGCAGGTCCAGGAAGTAGTAGGGCGCTGCCGCTGTGGCGGCGGGCTCCGCCGCCGTGGCCAACGGCGGGGCGCCATCGCCGCGCTGCAAGGAAGCGGATGCCGGTGACGCCGCCGCCTGCGGCACGTCCTGCGCCGCGCTGCCCAGTCGCGGCTCGTAGGCCGGTGCAGCACCGAGCACGAGGTCCGGCACGCCGTTGGCGGCTTGCGCATGCGGCACGCGCGAGGGCAGCGAGGCCGGCAGGTTGGCGGCCGACTGCGGCGAGGTCGGCACCGCCTGGTGCCCCGGCGGCAGCGCCCCGAAGGGCACGGAGGCGGGCGTGGCCGGGCCAAACGTGCCCGGCGGCAGCGTCAGCCCCGCGGGCTGCGGCTGTGCCGGCAGAGGCAGGGCGCCGGCCGCGGGCAGCGCGGGGCTGCGCAGGTCGCGCCCGGGCAACAGCCGCTGCAGCAGCGCGTTGGGCGCGCCGTCCTGGCCCGGCAGCGCGGCGAAGAGCTCGCCGGCCAGCCGCGCCAGGGCGGCGGCATCCGGCAAGCCGGGCGGCGCCGCGTCGGAGGGTGTGAGTTGGGGCATGGGCTGCCTCTCGAATTACTTGTAGGTGTCCGGGTAGTCGTGGTACTTGCCGATCTCCACGTCTTCCAGCACGGCCAGCGCGTCGTCGCTTTGCACCGCCAGCGAGCAGTACAGGCTGATCAGGTACGAAGCAATCGCATGGCGGTTGATGCCCATGAAGCGCACCGACAGCCCCGGGCTCTGCTCGCCCGGCAGCCCGGGCTGGAACAGGCCCACCACGCCCTGGCGCTTTTCGCCTACGCGCAGCAGCAGGATCTTGGTCTTGCCGTCGGCCACGGGCACCTTGTCGCTGGGAATGAGCGGAATGCCGCGCCAGGTGAGGAACTGCGAGCCGAACAGGCTCACCGTGGGCGGCGGCACGCCGCGGCGCGTGCACTCGCGGCCGAAGGCGGCAATGGCCAGCGGGTGGGTCAGGAAGAAGGCCGGCTCCTTCCACACGCGCACCAGCAGCTCGTCCAGGTCGTCCGGCGTGGGCGCGCCGGTGAGCGGGTACACGATCTGGTCAGGGTGCACGCTGGCCAGCAGCCCGTAGTCCGGGTTGTTGATCAGCTCGTTTTCCTGCTTCTCCTTGATCGTCTCTATTGTCAGGCGCAACTGCTCCTTGATCTGGTCGTGCGGGCTGCTGTAGAGGTCGGAGACGCGGGTGTGCACGTCCAGCACCGTGCTCAGGGCACTGAGGAAGTATTCGTGCGGCTGCTCCTCGTAGTCCACGAAGGTGGCGGGCAGCTCGGACTCGTCGCGCTTGGCGCACAGCACCTTCACGTCCTGCGGGTTGCGCACGCGGTTGAGCCGATACACGCCCGCTTCCACCGGCAGCCACTGCAGCAGGTGCGTGAGCCAGCGCGGCGTGACGGTGGCAAGAATGGGCGTGGTCTTGGTGGCGTTGGCCAACTGCCGCGCGGCGCTGTCGCCCAGCACGGTGTGGGCAGGGGCGTGGTCGGCCGCGACGGGCTCGGCGGGAAGGTTCATGCGTGGGCTCCTTGGTGAAAAACTGGCAAGCGGGGCTTGCGCGAAGAATTCGCTTCAAAGCGAAAAAATGGGTGCTGCGAAGACTGCAAGCGCCGTCGCCGGCATGAGCACATCCGCACGCCGGGACATGAGGGCGTGAAAGCGTCGGATGGGTCCTGCGCGCTGCTCAGGCGCGGGAAAATCAGGTGCGGGCTCAGCCCGCTGCGGCGGGCGGACCGGCGCCACGCGGGCAGAGGTCAGGCTGCGTCGGCATGAGGCCGTCCTTCGTCTCGCGTGCGCGCTTGCGTGATGTGGCTGCCCGCAGCCACGCTGTGCGTGAGCCAGACGTTGCCGCCTATGGTGGAGCCGCGGCCTATCGTCACGCGGCCCAGGATGGTTGCACCGGCATACACGACCACGTCGTCCTCGACGACGGGGTGGCGGGTGCCGCCCTTTTGCAGGTGGCCGTGCTCGTCCAGCTCGAAGCGCTTGGCTCCCAGCGTGACGGCCTGGTACAGGCGCACGCTGGCGCCTATGCGCGCCGTCTCGCCGATGACGATGCCCGTGCCGTGGTCCATGAAGAAGCCCGGGCCGATGGTGGCGCCGGGGTGGATGTCTATGCCCGTCTCGCCGTGGGCGAGCTCGGCCACCATGCGCGCCAGCAGCGGCACGCCCAGCCGGTGCAGCTCATGCGCCAGGCGGTGGTGGATCATGGCCTGTATGCCGGGGTAGCACAGCAGCACCTCGTCCACGCTGAGCGCGGCCGGGTCGCCATGGAAGGCGGCCATCACGTCGCTGTCCAGCAGCTCGCGCAGGCGCGGCAGGGTGTGGGCGAAATCGCGCACGATGGCCTGCGCCTGCTGCGCGATCTCGTCCAGCAGCCGCGGGTGCGGCTCGGCCGGCAGCGCGCCGCGCGCGGCCTGGCGGCGCAGGTGCAGCAGCTCCAGTTTCACCTGCGACAGCAGCGTGCCCAGCACCGAGTCCAGCGTGTGGCCGACGTAATAGTCCTCGCTCTCCTGGCGCAGGTCGGCGGGGCCCAGCCGCATGGGAAACAGCGCACCGCGCAGGCCCGCCACGATGCCGCGCAGCACTTCCGGCGATGGCAGCTCGCGCGCGCCCACCTCGCGCGGGCGCTGCTGCGCGTCGCGCCAGCGCTCGCGCGTGCGGCGCAGCGCCGCGACGATACCTTCAAGCTCCAGCCCCGAATTGGCGGCGCCCGCACCCGGGCTGTCCCATTCACTGTGGTTGTTCATCGATGACTTAAAACTCTTGCCGCCCAACAGCCCGGCAGGCAAACGCCCCGGCCACGGGGCCCGGGAATGGATCAATGCTGCGGCTGCCTCGACAGGGCAGCCCACGCGGACGTTGCCGGCACAACGCAAGCGGTTGCGCAGGGCAACCGACAACGCTTGCGCCGGAGCGAGCAAGCTCGGGTACATCGAGCCTCAAGGCTACATAACCAGGAGCTGTTTGAGAACTTCGCTTTTTGCATAAGGGCGCCGCCGCGAAGCGCGCAATGTCAATCCTGTGTCCAGGGCAGGCCGTGGAAGCGCCAGCCGTTGAGGCGCCCACGGCGCTGCCCCGGGTCCAGGTTGCCTTCGAAACCTTCAAGCACGCTGAAGGCGTACATGAAGCCGGCGCGGGTGGCCGCCTCGGCCGCCGCCTGCGCCCGCTCGCCGCTGCGGCAGAGCATGAGCAGCGGCTGGCGCGGCGACAGCCTGGCCTGCAGCTCGCGCGCGAAGCGCGGGTTGCGCGTGAGCGCCGTGCCGCTGGCCCAGGGTACGTGCAGGCTGCCCGGCACGCGGCCGACGAAGTGCCGCTCCTCCGGGCTGCGCACGTCCACCAGCACCGCCGCGCCAGCTTGCACGAGCCCCCATGCCTCTCGCGGCAGCACATGCCCTGCCCAGGCCAGGCCCGTGAGACAGGCCTCCAGTTGCACCTGGGCCAGCAAGGGATGCAGGACAAGCTCGGAGGGCAGGGCGGACATGGCGGCACCTTGAAACGGCAATGGATGGCGCCACTGCGGGCAAGAACGCTGCCCACCGCCATGCCACCGTGCCCATGCGCCCGCCGCCTCTGCGTGCCTGCATCACGCCGCCGCAGCCGCCACGGGCGCCGGGGGTAGACCGCTGGCGTCGAAAACGCCGTCGAACAGCACGGAGCTGAGATAGCGCTCGCCGCTGTCGGGCAGGATGACCACGATGGTTTTTCCGGCGTTCTCCGCGCGGTGGGCCCAGCGCAACGCGGCGGCGGTGGCCGCCCCACAGGAGATGCCGGCAAGAATGCCCTCCTCGCGCGTGAGGCGCCGCGCTGCGGCAATGGCCTCCTCGTTGCTGACCTGCTCAATGGCGTCCACCAGCGACAAGTCCAGCACGTCGGGGACGAAGCCCGCGCCAATGCCCTGGATCTTGTGCGGCGCGGGCTTCAGTTCCTCGCCATTGCGGCGTTGCGTGAGCACCGGGCTGGCCGAGGGCTCCACTGCCACCGAGACGATGGGCTTGCCCTGCGCCTGCTTGATGTAGCGCGACACGCCGGTGATGGTGCCGCCCGTGCCCACGCCGGAAACCAGGATGTCGATGGCGCCCTCGGTGTCCTCCCAGATTTCCGGGCCGGTGGTGCGTTCATGGATGGCCGGATTGGCCGGGTTCTTGAACTGCTGCAGCAGCACGTAGCGGCCGGGGTCGGCGGCGGCGATCTCCTCGGCCTTGGCCACGGCGCCCTTCATGCCCTTGGCGCCCTCGGTGAGCACCAGCTTGGCGCCATAGGCCAGCAACAGCTTGCGCCGCTCCAGGCTCATGGTTTCGGGCATGGTCAGCGTGATCGGAATGCCGCGCGCCGCCGCCACGAAGGCCAGCGCGATGCCGGTGTTGCCGCTGGTGGGCTCCACGATCTCCTTGCCGAGCCCAAGCAGCCCGCGCTGCTCGGCGTCCCAGATCAGCGCCGCGCCTATGCGGCACTTCACCGAGTACGCCGGATTGCGTCCTTCGATCTTGGCCAGCACGGCGGCGGCGGCACCATCGGTGGTGCGGTTCAGCCGCACCAGCGGTGTGCGACCTATGGACAGCGAGTTGTCCTCGAATATGTTGGGCATGGCGATTTTCCCTGAAGGCTGTTTTCTTGCGGGCGCGGCGGCGTGAGCGCTTCAGTCCTGCACCCAGGGCAGGCCGTGGAAGCGCCAGCCGTCGCTGCGGCCGCGCTGCTGCACGGCATCGAGCTCGCCCTCGAAGCCTTCGAGCACGTTGAAGGCCAAGGCAAAGCCGGCCTTGGCCGCCGCTTCCGCGGCCAGCACCGAGCGCTTGCCGCTGCGGCACAGCAGCAGCAGCGGCTGGTGGCGCGGCACCTTGGCTTCCAGCTCGCGGGCAAAGCGCGGGTTGCGCGTGAGCGACGTTCCCGTGGCCCAGGGCACGTGCACGCTGCCCGGCACCATGCCGACGAACTTGCGCTCCTCGGCCGTCCTCACGTCCACCAGCGTGGCGTTGCCGGCCTGCACCAGCGCCCAGGCCGCGCGCGGCGGCACGCCACCGGCATAGGCCAGATGGGCGCGCCGCGCGGCGTCGAGCGCCTGCTCAAGAACGGGATGCAAGAAAACGTCGAGGAGAACGGCGGACATGGTGGTGGTTCCTGGCGGCAATGAGGTCGGTCACTGAAGCGGCTCGCGGGCGTCATGCCCTTTGCGGCGCGGTGGTTATGGACACAGGTCGTGAGCCTAGGCAGTCCCCCTGAACGGACGAACGAAGCATTGCAAAGTTGGATGCGCGAAAAGCGAGGAAGCGCTGCCGTGAAACGACGCTCACGGCCACGCCTTGTCGAGCACCGGTTCCGGAGCGGCCGGCAGCGGCTGCACGCCGGTGCCTTCGAACGAAAAACGGCCCTCCGCCACGATGGCGTCCAGCGGCAGGCGCTGCGTCATCACCTCGCGGTCCTGAAGGCTCTCGGGAAGCACGCTCTTGTCGGTACGCCAACCGATGGCCAACACGGCTTCGATGGCGAAGTCCTCAGGAATCTTGAGCGCCTGGCGCAACTGCTCATGGTCGAACCCGCCCATGGCATGTGCATGCCAGCCCAGCAGCGTGGCCTGGAAGGCGAGGCTGGCCCACGCCGCGCCCGCATCGAAGGAGTGCGACGCCAGGGGTTGCCACTGGGTCTTGCCAGGGGGCACCCACCGTGTCTTCGACAGCACCGCCACCAGCACCGCGGCGCGATGGGCCCAACTGCGGTTGTACTCGTTGAGTGCGTCATGCAATGGAGCCCATGCCGGCGTGTCGCGTCTGCCGTAAATGAAACGCCAGGGCTGGGCATTGAAGCCTGAGGGCGACCAGCGCGCCGCCTCGAACAGGCGCATGAGCGTGGTGCGGTCCATGGGCTCGCCGTCAAACGCACGTGGCGACCAGCGGCAGGTGAACATCGGATCCACGGGAAATTCCGGCTTTCGTTGCAGGCTCATGATGGGTCTTGGTGTTGACAGGCAGCCCTTCGGATGCGTGGCATGCCTGGTATCTGGTTGACTGCCGCATCGATGCCACCGTAGCCGCGGGCCGGCAGGCGTGACAAATCAGGAATCCGGATAAGGACATGCCCTGAGCGAGGCAGCGTGCCGCCGGCGGGCGTGCATATGAGCCTTCCGTGTAAGCAAGGTCCCAAAGCTTCGTTGTCCGTGCCCGCGGCCCTTTTCACACTGCCGGGCAATTTCTCAAAAGGGACTTTCGACATGCACCTCCGATTGCTCGGGCGCCGCTGGGCCGCTGCGCTGATGGCCTTGCTGCTGCCCTTGGCGGCGCAGGCCGACACCGCCGGCAGCGGCACCTTCCCCCACGCCGCGGTGCGTGTGCTGGTGCCCAACACGCCCGGCAGCGCGGCGGACGTGGCGGCGCGTTTCGTGGCCACGCGGCTGGCCGAGGCCTGGCAGCAGCCGGTGACGGTGGAGAACAAGGCCGGCGCCGGCGGCATCGTGGCGGCCGACGCCGTGGCCAAGTCCGCGGCCGACGGCCACACGCTGCTGCTGGGCGCCGATGGTCCCATCACCATCCTGCCCAGCCTGCAGGCGCCGCTGCCCTACAACCCCAGGCGCGACCTGGTGCCGGTGGTGTCCCTTGGCGAAACCGACTTCGTGCTGGTGGCCCATCCCCGCACCGGCTGGCAACGGCTGTCCGACTTCATCGCCGCGGCGCGGCGCGAGCCCGGGCGCATCAACTACGCCTCGGCGGGCAATGGCAGCCCGCAGCAGTTCGCGATGGAAACGCTCAAGCAGGCCGCGGGCATACACGTCACGCACATTCCCTACCGCGGCGGTCCGCTGGGCCTGTCCGACGTGGTGGCCGGCCAAGTGGAGCTGATGTTCATCGCCGTGGGCCCGGCGCTGCCGCACATCCGCAGCGGCCGCCTGGTGGCGCTGGCCAGCGGCGGCGAGCAGCGCCATCCGCTGCTGCCGGAGCTGCCCACGGTGGCCGAGACCTACAAGGGCTTTCGTGCCGGCACCTGGTTCGGCCTGTTCGCGCCGGCCGGCACGCCGGCCGCGACGGTGGCCGCCATCGCCGCCCAGACGCACCAGTTGTTGTTGCAACCGCAGGCGCAGACGGAGCTGGCCGCCCAGGGCATACGCGCCACGGGCTACCCGGCCGACAAGTTCCAGGGGCTGGTGCGGCAGGAGGCGGACCGCTTTGCCGCGCTGGTGCGCACCGTGGGGCTCAAGCACGAATGAAGGAGAACAAGACCATGACCACCGAGACGACGCCGCTGGAGCTGCAGCAGCGCCACGCCGCGCTGCGCGAGCGGCTGGGGCCCCACACCGCGCCCGCCGGGCTGTACCTGCGCGACAAGCAGCGCCCCTTTCTGGGCCGCGTGGACTGCAGCGTCAGCCGCGTCGAGGCGGGCAGTTGGCAGGAAATTGTGCTGGACTACGAGGTCGGCGCCAGCGGCATCGCCGACGGCGCCTGGATCAAGCTGGCCTTTCGCTTCTACTCGGATTGGGCGCTGTTCCAGACCAGCGACCCGACCGCCGCCAACTACATCAGCGCCGAGTACCAGGCCGGGCCGCTGCTGCCCGGCCAGAGCCCGGGCACGGTGCAGTCGCTGTCCATACGCTTCGACCAGAAAGGCCACGAGCGGCCGTTCCAGAAGGCCGTGATCGTGGACGTGGTGGACGGCTACCTCAATGCCGGCGACCACATCCTCATCCGCCTGGGAGACCGCCGTGGCGGCGGCCCGGGCACGCGGGTGCAGACCTTCGTGGAAGACGCGTTTCGCCTGCGGCTGTACGTCGACCCGCTGGGCACCTCGCGCTTCGCGGCGGTGGACGACGTGGTCATCCAGGTCGCGCACGGTCCAGCGGCGCGGCTGTTTCTCAACGCGCCCCGCTTCCTGCGGTCTGACGCGGCGCTGTCGGGTCGCCTGTCCGCGCTGGACCGCTGGGGCAACATCGTGCAGTCGCTGCCGGGCAGCCTGCGGCTGCGTGCCTATGCCGACGACGCGCACCAGCCGGCGCACGAGGCTCTATTGGCGCTGCCTGAAGCGGGCTGGAGCAGCGTTGCGCTGCCCGCCTGGCAACTGCCCGCCGGCGCCTGGCGGCTGGTGGCGGACCTGCCCGGGCTGCCGGCACTGCCTGCGGCGGAATTCCACCTCGCCGTGGCGCCGGATTTTCCCGTGGCGCGCCCCTTCTACGCCGACCTGCACGTGCACGCGCACGACACCGTGGGCACCAACAGCCCGGCCTACAACGCCGCCTATGCGCGAGACGTCGGCGGCATAGACGTGTTCGGCTACACCGCCAACGACTTCCAGATCACGGACCGCCACTGGACCGAGGGCGTGGAGGCCGTCAGGCAGTTCCACGAGCTGGGCCGTTTCGTGGTCTACCCCGTGCAGGAATGGTGCGGCAGCTCCACGGCGGGCGGCGACCACAACGTGGTGTTCCTGGGCGACGCGCCCCCGGCCTTCCCGTACAACGCCCGCGGCGAGCACAACCGCACCTTCCAGTGGAACGAGGACATGAGGGGCCAAGCCGTCACCGTCGGTCGCTGGCCGGTGGAGGAGCTGTGGGGCGCCTACGTGGACGACGCCGACAACCACCTCGTGATGCCGCACGTGGGCGGACGCCGCTACATCCCGGACTGGCACCACCCCAAGCTGGAGCGGCTGGTGGAGATCGCCTCCACCTGGGGACACTTCGGCTGGCTCTACCAGGACGTGATCCGCCGCGGCTACCAGCTCGGCGTGGCGGCCAACAGCGACGAGCACCGCGGCCGCCCCGGCGCGGGCGCACCGGGCGTGCAGGTCTTTGGCGTGCACGGCGGCCTCACCGGCGTGCTGGCCGATGCGCTGGACGCGCGCAGCGTCGCCCGCGCGCTGCGCGCGCGCCACACCTGGGCCACCACGGGCGAGCATGCCGCGGTGCTGGTGCGTTGCGGCGCGCACCGGCAGGGCGATGCCTTCGAGCACGAGGGCCCCGCAACCCTGCAATACCGCTTCCTCGGCCAGGCGGGTTGGGAATACCTCGCCGCGCACGACCACGACGGCGTGCTCTGGGAGCGCGACCTGCACCGCGAGCTCGGTTACTCCGCGCGGCGCATCCGGCTGCGCTGGGGCGGCGCGCGCATCCGCGACCGCTACCGCTGGGCAGCGTGGCAGGGGCGGTTGCAGGTGCTGGGCGCCACCATCCAGGGCTTTCGCAGCCTGGGCTTCGAGCACGCCGAGGAGTCGAGCTGGCGAACGGGCCCCGCCGAGATTGCGTTTCGCAGCGACACCTATGGCGACGCCGACAGCATCGAGCTGGAGGTCAGCGACCTGGCCTCGCTGCGCCTGCGCGTGCAAGGCACCATCGACGGCTACGTGAAGGTGGGCGACCCGCTGCAGCGCAACCCTTTCGTGCACCGCCCGGACTTCGATTGGGAAATCACCGGCGCGCAATTGTTGGAGGCCGGGCGGCTGGAATGGCCGCTGGGCGGAACGGAATTGTTCCTGGCGCTGGAGCGGCTGACCGACGCGCCCTTGCCGCGCGATATCGCGGGTGAAGTGGTGGTGGAGCCGCGCAACGCCGGTTTTGGCTTCCGCCCGGTGTATTTCCACGGCCGCCAGCGCGACGACAGCAAGGCCTGGTCGTCGGCGCAGTTCATCAATTTCAAGTCTTAAAAACCAGGCTCGCCGCCCTCTTCAGACCATGCCCCATCGCCGCCATGTCCTCGCCAGCGCGCTGGCACTGCCCGCCGTCTGGCCTGCCCGCGTGAGCGCCGCGCCCGAGCGGCTGCGCATCGGGTACCAGAAGTCGTCCACGTTGATGATCTGGCTCAAGAGCCGCGGCACGCTGGAGGCGGCGCTGGGCCCGCTGGACGTGGGCGTGAGCTGGCATGAGTTCACCTCGGGGCTGCCGCTGCTGGAGGCGCTCAACGTCGGCGCCGTGGACGTCAGCTCCGACGTGGCCGACGCGGTGCCGCCGTTCGCGCTGGCCGCCGGCGCGCGGCTGAGCTGCTGGGCCGCCGAGTCGCCCTCGCCACAGGCACAGGCGCTGGTGGTGCGTGCCGATGCGGGCATCACCCGCGTCGCGCAGCTCAAGGGCCGCAAGGTGGGCTTTGCCAAGGGCGCGGGCGCGCATTACCTGGTGCTGGCCGCGCTCAAGCGCGCGGGGCTGTCCATGCGCGACATCGAGCCGGCCTTCCTCAACCCGGCGGACGCGCGTGCCGCTTTCGAGCAGGGCGACATCGCGGCCTGGTCCATCTGGGACCCGTTCCTGGCCGCGGTGCAGTGCCAGGCCGGCGCACACGTACTCAGCGAGAGCGTGGGCCTGTCCGACTACCGCCGCTTCTACCTGGCCAGCAGCGCCTTCGCGCAGCGCCGCGGCGATGTGCTGGCCGTGGTCTACACCGAGCTGCTGCGAGCGGGGGTGTGGATCAAGCGCAATCCGGACGCCGCGGCGCAGTGGCACGCGCCGGTGATCGGCCTGGACGCCGCCACGGTGGCCGCGGCCAACGCCCGGCGCAGCTACCAGGTGCAGCCCGTGGACGCCGACGGTCTGGCCGACTTGCAGCGCATCGCCGACGCCTTCACCGCCGAAAGCGTGCTGCCGCGCAAGGTGCACCTGGCCGACCTGGGCGTGTGGCGGCCTCCGGTGTGAACGCCATGGACCGCTCCGACCCGATGTTCTGGATCATTGGAGGGCTCGCGCTGCTCATCGCCTTCCTGCTGCTGCGTGGGCCGTGGGATGGCGGCGCCTGGGGCGGCGAGGCCGACCGTACCCGCCGCCGCGATCCACCAGACGAGGACTGAACCGACTCGGCGCCCGTGCAGGCGCCAGACGTTCAGGCGGCCTCGCGCAGCGGCACGGCCGCTTCGCGCCGCGACAGCAGCAGCCGCGCGGCCTGGTCCACCGCCTCGGCGATGCGCTGCTGCAGCGCATCGCTGCCGACGGCGTAGCCGTCGAAGTCGCTCTCGCAAGCGTACACGGCCGAGGGAACCGTCAAGGCGCGGAAGAAGGCGAACAGCGGGCGCAACTGGTGGTCCACCACCAGCGCGTGGCGCGGGCTGCCGCCGTTGGCGGCCAGCAGCACCGGGCGGTCCACCAGCGCCTCGGGATGCACCAGGTCGAACAGGTGCTTGAACAGCCCGCTGTAGGAGCCCTTGTAGACCGGCGTCACGGCGATCACGAGGTCGGCGTTCTCTATGGCCTGCACGGCCGCGCGGCCCGCGGGAGGCAGCTCCTGCGTGAGCGTGCCCACGCCAATGGAGGGCGCGAGCTGATGGATTTCCAGCACGCGCAACTGAATGGGCAGGCGCTGGGCCAGTGCGTCGGCAATGGCCTGCGCCAGCGCCTTGGTGCGCGAGCGTTCGCTGACGTTGCCGATGACGAGGGTGACTTGACGGGTATTCATGGCCTCAACCGTACCCGCCACCGACCCGGACCGGAACGAAGCATTGTGCAGAACGGCATGCGTCCTGAGCATGATCGATGCCAGTAACAATGCTCATCGTTAATGACAGGGTTGGTGCGGCCGCCCTTGCCGGTGCAGCGCGCGATGCGCCGGATGCCCGCGCAACCAGCGCTCGCACCCGCCTTCAGGGCCTGACGAACTTGAGCGTCATGCGGTCGGACTCGCCTATGGCGAGGAAGCGATCGCGGTCCACCGCGCCGCCGCGCAGCGTGGGCGGCAGCGACCACACGCCGTCGGGGTGGTCGTGGCTGTCGCGGGGGTTGGCGTTGACCTCGCTGCGCCCCGCCCACTTGAAACCGGCGGCCTGTGCGCGTTCGACGACGAGGGCCTCGGTCACGTAGCCGGTGGCCATCATGCGCTCCAGCGGTGTGCCCGGCGGCGCGCGGTGCTCCTCGACGCCCAACACGCCGCCGGGCTTGAGCACGGCGTGAAAGGCGCGCAGCGAGGCGTCGAGGTGGCCGTCCTGCAGCCAGTTGTGCACGTTGCGGAAGGTCAGCACGCGGTCCGCGCCGCCCTCAGGCGCAATGTCCACGAAGCCGCGCGCGTCCACGGGCTGCGTGCCCAGGCGCACCTCGCCGTACACCGCCGGTTCGGCGGCCAGCTTGGCGGCAAAGCGCTCGCGCGACTGGCGCCGGCCGGGGTCCGCGGCGTCCGCCGGGTAGTGCGCCGCGTACAGCCGCCCGTTGCCGCGCAGGTAGGGCGCCAGGATCTCGGTGTACCAGCCGCCGCCCGGGGCAATCTCGATCACGGTCTGCCCGGGCGCCACGCCGAAGAAGCGCAAGGTTTCATAGGGATGGCGCGCCGCGTCGCGTGCGCGATTGGCCGCGCTGCGTTGCGGCCCGGCGATGACGGCGGCCAGGCGGGCGCCCTGCGCGTCGGCCGGCGCTGCATCCGGGTCGCGTGGCGGGCGCCCCGCGCAGGCGCCCAGCGTGGGCAGTGCCACCAGGCCCAGCAGTGTTCGTCGTTGCATCAGTACCCCCTTTGCAGGTTCACCAGGTCGCTTGGCGCCTCGCCGCGCTGCAGGGCGTCCAGGCCTTGCAGCACCTTGTCCAGCAGCGCGTCCTGCACCTGCGGTCCTATGGCGCAAGTGTGCGGCGTGAGCTGCACGCGCGGGTGTTGATAAAGCCAATGCCCCGCGGGCAGCGGCTCGGGTTCGGCCACGTCCAGCGAGGCGAAGCCCACGCGCCCGTCGTCCAGCGCCGCGCGCAGCGCCTCCTGGTCCACCAGGCTGCCACGCGCCACGTTCACCAGGTGCAGCCCCGGGCGCGCGTGCGCCAGGCTTTCGGCGTCGATCACGTGCCGCGTGGCCGCCGTGCCCGGGGCGGCCAGCACCAGGTGGTCGCTGGCCGCCAGCAGGTCGGCCAGGCTGGCCGTGCGCGCCACGCCCGGCACCTCCAGCGGCGCGTCGCTGCGGCGCAGGGCCAGCACCCGCATGCCCAGCGCCAGCGCCTTGTGCGCCAGGGCTTGGCCGATGCCGCCAAAGCCGTAGAGGCCCAGCGTGCGGCCCACCAGCCCCGGCGCCGGCGACAAGGCCCATTGCGACGGGTCGCGCACGCGGCGCTCCTGCAGCCGCAGCGCGTGCTGCAGCACGCAGGCCAGGGCGTACTCGGCAATGGTCTGCGACGACACGCCGCGCCGTGCTCACCAGCGGCCGGCGCAGGAACCACGGCGGATAGGCGTCTATGCCTATGGAGACCAGTTGCGTCCAGCGCAGCCCAAAGGGCCAGCCCGCGGGCTCAGGCTGCGCCCGCAGCGCGGCCGGGAAGGGCAGGGCCAGCAGCACCGAGGCCTGCCGCAGCACCGGCCAGTGCGGCTCGCGCGGCAGCGTCAGCAGCTCCAGCCCGGGGCGGGCAAGGCGCAGCCGCTCGTCGAACTCGCTGCCGAACTGGCTGGCGACCACCAGGGCACTCATGCCGTGATGCCTCCAACCAACAGGACAGGGACAAAGCTTGTGTCGTTCATCGTGAATCCGGCCATTGCAAGTGCAGGAAGCCCGCACCGTACAGGCCCCGCCACGGCGCACGCAACCCGGGGCGCTGCATATTCATGCGTGAAAAGCATGTTTGACGTACATGTTCATGAGTGCCTAAGGTGGTGCGCCATGGGGCCTGGCCATCGCGGCCGGCACCATCGAATCCATTGCCCAACACTTTCCACACCCCGGGAGCATCGCTGCATGAACGCCGAAGTCCAATCGCTGAAAAACCGCGTGAGCGCCGCTGAATGGGAGGTGCGCGTGCAACTGGCCGCGCTGTACCGCCTGGCGGCACTGCACGGCTGGGACGATTTCCTCTACACCCACATCTCGGCCCGCGTGCCGGGGCCGGACAGGCACTTCCTGCTCAACCCCTTCGGCCTGTGGTTCGAGGAGGTCACCGCCTCCAGCCTGGTGAAGGTGGACCTGGAGGGCAACATCATCGACGGCCGCTGGGGCATCAATCAGGCGGGCTACGTCATCCACTCCGCCCTCCACGAGGCGCGCGAGGACGCCCACTTCATCGCCCATTTCCACACCGACGACGGCATGGCCGCTTCCGCCCACCGCGAGGGGCTGTTGCCGCTCAACCAGCGCGCCCTGGCCGTGCTGCCGGACCTGGCCTACCACGACTACGAGGGCGTGGCCTTGAACCTGGACGAGCGCGAGCGCCTGGTGGCCGACCTGGGCCGGCGCAACCTCCTGCTGCTGCGCAATCACGGCACGCTGGCGCTGGGCGGCACCGCGGCCCAGGCCTGGTCGCGCATTTACCAATTGGAAAAGGCCTGCTCGGCCCAGGTGCGCACGCTGGCGGGCGGGCGCGAGGGCGTGCTCATCGCGCCGCCCACCGCGCAGGAGGAGGTGCGGCGCCAGGCCGCAGGCGGCTTCGTGCGCAGCGCGCAGGAGCGGGCGCAGCGCGATGCGCTCATCTGGCAGGCGATGGAGCGCAAGGTCCAGCGCGACAGCCCGGGCTTCGACGCGTGAATGCCATGACAAGGAACAAGACGATGCGCTTCGACGGTCAAACCCTGCGCCGCAGGCAACTGGTGCTGGGCGGCCTGGCCGGCACGCTGGCGGGGGCGCTGCCCGCGCGGGCAGTCACCCCGCCGGCCTCTTCGGCCCTGGCCGGCGTGACGCTGCGCGTGGGCACCTACAAGGGCCTGTGGCGGGCGCTGGTGACGGCAGCCGGCGTGGCCGGCACGCCCTACCGCATCGAGTGGCACGAGCTCAACAACGGCGTGCTGCACGTGGAGGCGCTCAATGCCGACGCGCTGGACCTGGGGTCGGGCAGCGAGATTCCGCCGCTGTTCGCGGCGCGCCAGAAGGCGTCCAACCTGCGCCTGATCGCCGTGGTGCGCGAGGACCTGAACAACCAGGTCACGCTGGCGCGCAAGGACGCGCCCATACGCTCCCTCGCCGACCTCAAGGGCCGCCGCGTGGGCTACGTGCGCGCCACCACGGCGCATTACTTCCTGGCGCGGCAACTGGCGGAGGCAGGCCTTTCCTTCTCGGACATCACGGCGCTCAACCTCACGCCCTCGGACGGCCTGTCCGCTTTCGACCGCGGCGACCTCGATGCCTGGGCCATCTACGGCTACAACGGCCAGATCGCCCGCCTCAAGTACGGCGCCCGCGTGCTCAAGACCGGCAACGGCTACCTGTCGGGCAACTTCCCCATCTACGCCAACCCCAAGGCCATTGCCGACCCGGCCCGCCAGGCCGCCATCGCCGACTACCTGCTGCGCCTGCGCCAGGCCTACCACTGGGCCAACGCCAACTACCTGGCCTATGCGCGCGCGCAGTCGGCCGAAACGCGCGTGCCCGTGGGCGACCTGGTGGAGCTGTGGAACAACCGCAGCACCGACTACGACCTGCGCCCGGTGGACGCCAAGGTCATCGCCGGCCACCAGCAGGTGGCGGACACCTTCCAGCAGTTGGGCGTGCTCGACGGCCCCGCGCCCATGGCCACGCTGTGGGACCGGACCTTTGACAAGGTGCTGGCTGGCGGCACGGCGGCTGCGGCGGCACGGGCGGGCTGACGCGAGAGGGCGCGGCCTGGGCGCCCTCTCGCGTCAATGCAGTCGCCCGCCACGCACGGGCCGTACCGGCTCGGCGTCCATGCGGGCCAACAGCCGCTCCAGGCCGTCGGCGCCTGCGTCGGCCATCGCGCCGCTGGCAGCGCCGCTGCCGCGGCACACCAGCATGGCATCGCTCCAGGGGGCGTCATCGGCCTTGCGGCGAGCGCGCAGCCAGCCGTCGCGGTCGACCAGGAATTCCGTGCCCGCCAGTGCGTCGGGGGCCACGCCGGCCACCAGCGCGTAGGCCTGCCAGGCGGCCTCCGACACGGCCTCGCAGCCCTCAGCCTGGGCGCGCGGTGCCGGGGACAGCGTGACCGTCTGGAAGCGCGGGTCTTCGCGCAGCGCCGGCTGGTCCGGCCGCAGGGCCACGATGCGCAGGCGTTGCCCGCGCAGCGCTTGCAGTTCGCGCGGTGCCGCGCCGTCGCAGCGCACATCCAGCGCCGGGGCGGCCAGCGGCAATTGCCACTCGCCGGCGCGTGCGAGCTGTTGCCCGGCGGCATGAAGCTGCAGCCATGCGAGCAGGGCCCAGGCCGCGTCGTCCGGCAGCTCGTGCGGCAGCGCGGGCATGGTGGGCTGCCCCTGGCCGTCCGCCATGCCGTGGCGCAGGTGCCAGAACAACTCGCCATCGCTGCGCCGCCACAACAGGCCGCGGTTGAGCGTGGGCGGCCAGCGCGGCCCACCCTCCGCCTGCGGCCCGTCGCCATCGCCGTTGGCGCCGTGGCAGGCCGCGCAGTGCTGCGCGTACAGCCGCCCACCATGCAGCGCGGCCTCGCCCGCCACGGCGTCCGGCAGGCGGTGGAAACTGGTGGGAACGGCCGGCGCCCACAGCAGCTCCGGCGCCGGCCACGTCCAGGCCGCGCCGGCCAGCAGCGCCGCGCCCAGGCCCAGCGCCACGGCGGACGCCTTACGCGAGCGCAAGGGCCAGCGCAGCAGCGCCGCCAACAGCCCGGCCAGCACGGCGGCGGCCAACAGCAGCATCACCATGCCGACGCGACGCGCGTGGCTGGGGTCCAGCGTCAGCATCGCCACCGACACGCGCGCGCCAAACGGCCAGGCCGGCTGGCCATGCACCAGCGGCGCCAGTCCCAGCGCATGCAGCAGGGCCCATGAACCCCGCTCCAGCGCCGAGACGGCGGCAATCAGGGCGTCCAGCCCCGGGCCGCGCCACCAACCCTCTTCCATGGGTGTGCTCCGTGTTCCGGGGCGGGCGCCCCGGGCTGCTTACCAGCTTTGGTCCAGGCCGAGGTGGCGCAAGGCCTCGTGCCGCAGTTGGGCCAGGGCCTCGTCGCCGCGGTGGCGCGGGTAGGGACGGTCTACGTGCAGCTCGGCCAGCACGCGCGCCGGGCGCGGGCCCATCACCAGCACGCGCTGCGCCATGAACAGCGCCTCCTCCACGTCGTGCGTGACCATCAGCACACTCAGGCCCGCGCGCTGCCACAGCGCCACCAGCTCGGCCTGCATGGCCAGCCGCGTGAGCGAGTCCAGCTTGCCCAGCGGCTCGTCCAGGATGAGCAGCGCCGGGTCGTTGACCAGCGCCCGCGCCAGCGCCGCGCGCTGCGCCATGCCGCCGGAGAGCTCATGGGGATAGGCCCGCGCGAACTCGCTCAGGCCCACCAGCGCCAGCGCCTCGTCCACGCGCGCACGCTTGGCCGCCAGCTCGCCGCGCGCCTGCAGGCCCAATGCCACGTTGTCCCACACCGTGCGCCAGGGGTAGAGCGTCGGGTCCTGGAACACGACCACGCGCGAGGGCTCGGGGCGGCGCACCGGGTGGCCGTCGTGGCTGATGCTGCCGGCGCCAGCCGGCTCCAGCCCGGCCACCAGGCGCAGCAGCGTGCTCTTGCCGCAGCCGCTTGGGCCCAGCAACGCCACGAACTCCCCGGGGCGGATGTCGATGCTCACGTCCTGCAGCACCGGCAAGGGACCTTGCTGCGGGCGTTCGAAGGCGTGGCTCACGCCGCGCACGGCGATGTGCGCGCCCGCGGTGACCGTGGGTGCTTCCCGCGTGGCCATCACCATTTCAGCGTCCCCTTCTGCCAGGCCAGGGCCCTGTCGCGCACGGCAAAGAGTGCCGTGATCAGCCCGGAGCACAGTGCCGCCATCACGAACAGCGCGGCGAACATGTTGGTGTAGGCGGCCCAGCCCTGCGCCCACGTGAGGTACCAGCCCAGGCCGGCCTTCACGCCCATCATCTCGGCAGCCACCAGCACGGAAAAGCTGGCCCCCAAACCCATGAACAGGCCCACGAACACCTGCGGCAGCGCCGCGGGCACGGCCACGCGCCAGATGAGGAACCACTCGCTCGCCCCCAGCGTGCGCGCCACGTCGTAGTACTGCCGGTTGACGCCGGCCACGCCGGACCAGGTCAGCACCGTCACGGGAAAACCCGTGGCCAGCGCGATGAGGAAGGCCGCGGCCGACCAGCTCGACGGCGCCAGGAAGAACGCCATGGGCAGCAGCGCCGTGGAGGGAATGGGCCCCAGGAAGCGCAGCAGTGGGTGGATCCAGTAGCCCGCGCCACGCGACCAGCCGATGGTCACGCCGGTGAGAAAACCCGCCACCGCCCCCACGGCCACGCCGGAGCCCAGCAGCGCCAGCGAGTGCGCGGCGCATTCGGCCAGCCGCCGCCAGTCGCCGGCATAGACCTCGATGAGCGACTGCGGCGGCGCGAAGAAGGGTGCCGGCAACCAGGCCAGCTTGGCCGTGGCCAGCTCCCACAGCGCCAGCAGCAGCGGCAGCGCCACCAGCCAGGGACCCACCCGGCGCAGGGCAGCCAGCGCCCGCGCCGGGGCGCGGTGCGCGGGCGCCAGGGCCGGCAGCGTGGCTGCCACGAGCAGCAGCAGGGCTGCGCCCAGCAGCGCCGCCACGCCAAGCTCGGCCGTGTAGGCCCACTCCGTGAAACCCAGCTCCACGTTGGGCAGCCGCCAGGTCAAGAAGCCAAAGGCGGCCCAGGCCAGCGCGGCCAGCGCCCCGGTCCACCACACCGGCACGGACCGCCTCGCCGCTCCCAAAGGCGCGCTGCCCGGCGCGCGCGAAACATCAGGCCACACACTGCTCATCGCACTTCCCTCAGGCCAGCACGTCGGCCACGACGTGGTTGGCGAACTTCGCCGGATCGGTGCCCGGCTTGAACACGCCAATGGTCTTGAAGTCCCGGGCATAGAACTCGATCTGCTGGCGCAGCGCGATACCCGACGGGTGGTGGTTGTGCGTGAGCGTGCCCAGCACGGCGCGCAGATCGGCTTCCGGCACGGGCGAGAACTTGGTGAAGATGCGCGCGCTTTCGTTGGGGTTGTTGGCCACCCAGTCGCTGGCCTCGACGATGGCGCGCGTGAGCGCCGCAGCCGTGGCCTTGTCGCCGCGCACCAGCGAGCCGCGCACACCCAGCACGCAGCAGGTCTTGTCGGCGTAGTCGCCGAAGAGGTTGGTTGCCAGCTCCACCAGGTCCTTGTTGCGCTTCTGGATGAGGTAGAGGTTGGGGTCGCCGTCGGCGATGGCCTGGATCTCTCCCTTTTCCACCGCCAGGCCCAACAGGTCGGCCGGGTACTGGCGCCACTCGACGTCCTTGTTCGGGTCAATGCCGTGCCGGGTCAGCAGGATGGCAAAGAAATTCTTGCCCGGGCTGGCCAGGTCGCTCACGCCTATGGTCTTGCCCTTGAGCTTTTGAAGGTCCGTGACGCCGGCCGAGCGCAAGCCCGCCATGCGCGTGCAGCCGCCGTGCGAGGCGCCGGTGATCTTGACGTCGAAGCCCTGTTCCAGCGCCTTGAGCCAGCGGTGCACCATGCCCACGCCGGCGTCGGCCTTGCCGTTGGCAATGGACTCCAGCAGCGCGTCGGTGGAGCCGCTGAAGTTGGTCAGCTCCACCTTCACGCCGTGCTTCTTGAAAAAGCCCAGCTGGTCCGCCACCGGCACGGGGGCCAGGCAGATGGCATTGGCATTCCAGGCCAGCGTCAGCGGCTTGCTTTGCGCCGCGGCGACGCGGTGCGCGCCCAGCCCGGCGCCGGCCGTCACCAGCGCGGCGGCACCGGCGCCGCCCAACAACTGGCGGCGGGTCAGGGGAGTCAGCGGGGGGGTGTCGGCTGCGGGCGGTTTCATCGGTCCTCCATGGCGTTGCGTTGAACAACGCCATTGCACCGGGTGGACCCTGATTCCGCAAATAATGTTTGAACGGATTCATATGCGTTGCGCATGATCCGCGGCGGCGGGCGCCGCCTTGCCGTTCAGCGTTTTGCGCGCCTGGTTGCGCGCGCAGCCGGTTCCGTGCCGGCCGGGCTCATGCCGCGCACCAGCGCCGCGCCGAAATGCTCGATGGCGCGCTGCAGGTTGCCCTGGGCGCTTGGGCTGACCATCCACACGTCCAGCGCCAGGCTGAAATCGCGCACGCTCAGCACGTCCAGCGACTCGGCCAGGCGGCTGGACTGCAGCGCCGGGCGCGCCACCAGGCCCAGGCCCAACCCGGCGGCCACCAGGCTGAGCTGCAGCTCGCTGCCGTGCGTCTCCAGGTTGAGCTGGAAGGGCAGGCCCTGCTCGGACAGGGCGCGCTGCAGCGCGGCGCGAAAGCCGCAGCCATCGGGGTTGAGCACCCAGCCTGCCTCGAACACGTCGCGCAGCCGCACGCTCGTCCGCGTGAAGCGGCCCTTGGCCGCCACGACCAGCACTTCGGTGGACGCCAGGCGCTGCGCGGCCAGGCCGTCGGCCCAGACCTTGGAGCCCGGCATGAACACCGCGGCGGCGTCCAGCCGGCCGTGCAGCACGGCGTCCACCAGCCGGGCGCTCCAGTCGGTGCAGAGCTGCAACTGCAGGTCCGGGAAAGACGCCTTCACGTCCAGCAGCAGCTCCACCAGGCCCAGCGAGCCCATGGAGTGTGTCAGGCCCATGCGCAGCCGTCCCTGCGGCACGGCGTCGGTGGCCACGAGATGGCGCAGCGCGTCGATCTCGCGCAGGGCGGCGCGCGTCTGCGCGTGCACGCGCAGGCCCAGCGTCGAGGGCTTGGGCGGCTTGATGCTGCGGTCCAGCAACTGCACGCCCAACGCCTCCTCCAGGCTCTGGATGCGGCGCGTGGTGGCCGGCTGGGTCAGGCCCAGCTCGCGCGCGGCCATGCTGATCGAGCCGTGGCGCACCACGGCATCGAAGGCGCGCAGGTCTTCTGTTTTCATCGAGGCGGTCTGCAGGCGGGAACTTGCAGGCACTGTATCGCCTGCCCGCCACGCTCCCGCCCCGGCCGCCGCCAAGGCATCGGCCGGATTGACCGTCTCCAGGCGAGCGCCGCGCGGCGGCTGGTCCCGCTCGGTCACGCCGCGCCCAACACCTTGAAGCCGTGGGTGCCGTCGCGCTCGAGCTGCGCCACCAGGCCGAACTCCCAGTCCAGGTAGGCCTGCATGGCCTCGCGCGGCGCGTCCGTGCCCTCGTAGGGGCGGCGGTAGCGGTCCATGCGCTCGCTGGCCAGGCGCTGTGCGCCCGCCTCCAGCGGCAAGCCCTGCGCCGCCCAGGCGGCGTTGCCGCCTTCGAGCACCGCCACCGGCACGTCGCTCACGCGGGCCAGGTCCGCCGCGGCGAAGCGCGCCAGCGCGCTGCTGCCGCAGGTCAGGACGATGCGGTCCGGCCCCGGCTGTTGCTGCAGCACCCTGGGCAGCTGCGAGCGCAGCGCCCACCACGCGCCCGGGATGTGCCCCTTGACGTGGTTGGCGCTGCTGGTGAGGTCCAGCAGCAGCGTGCCGGGCGAGGCCAGCAGGCCCTGGAGCTCCGTCACGGTCACCGAGGGCACGTCGGGGAAGGGCGCATGGGGCGCCTTCCACGCACCGGTCTCGGTGAATTGGGCCGGGTCGGCGTCCACCAGCCAGCCGACCTCCCAACCCAGTTGCGCCAGCCAGTGCGCCGTCATGGCCGCGCGCACGCCGTCGGCGGCCGCGCCGCCGTCCACCAGCACGATGCGCGCGCCGCGCACGGCCGCAAAGACGTCGGTTTCCTGCACCAGTTGCCCACCCGGCGCGCTGCCGAAGCCGCTCAGGTGGCCGGCGGCGTATTCCTCGGGGGTGCGCACGTCCCAGCGGTAGAGCGTGCGGCCGGCGTCCTGCTCCCAGTCCGCCAGGCCGGCGGCCGTCAGGCGCAGCGCGCCGGCGCGGTCGGCCAGCGACTGGGCCGCGGCCTGCGCGGCGCGGCGCTGGGCCTCGCCGCTCGGGCCGAAGCGGCGCTGTGCGCCGTGGTCCAGCTCGAAGCCGGCCAGCGTCCAGCCTATGGTGCCGTTGCGCAGCGCGGCCACGGGGTTGGGAATGCCGGCATTGATGAGGCTTTGCGCGCCTACGAGGCTGCGCGTGCGCCCGGCGC
Source organism: Azohydromonas lata (assembly GCF_034427735.1). NCBI lineage: Bacteria > Pseudomonadati > Pseudomonadota > Betaproteobacteria > Burkholderiales > Sphaerotilaceae > Azohydromonas > Azohydromonas lata. The sequence goes on along the minus strand of NZ_JAXOJX010000025.1, from coordinate 25,860 downwards.
AGTTGACGATGACGCGCGTGGCGGGGTTGGGCGCCAGGTCGCGCACGCGCAGCGCCAGCTCGGCCCCGGGCACGCTGATGCCGCCCGGGATGCTCATGGTCTGGTACTCGTCGAAGCGCCGCGCGTCCAGCACCACCACGTCGGCCTGGGCATCCAGCAGCGCCTTGACGGCTTCAGCGGGCAGCGACGGCGTGCCGCGCTCGTGCTCTACCAGCTCGCCGAAGGCCTTGCTGGGCACGTTCACGTCGCGGAACAGCTCGCCGCCGGCGTCGCGCCAGCCCTGCAAGCCGCCTTCGAGCAGGTGCACGCGCGTGTAGCCCAGCGCCTGCAGCCGCCGCGCGGCGGGCTCGGCCAGGCCCTCGCCGTCGTCATAGACGGCGATGTCCACGTTGCGCCGCGGCAACCGCCAGGGCGCTTCCAGCTCGATGCGGCCGGCCGAGATCTGCGCCGCGAACAGCGGATGCGCCTGCGCGAAGGGGTCTTCCTCGCGCACGTCGATGAGCGCGATCTCGCGCCGCTGCAGCAGCGCGGCGCGCACGTCTGCCACCGTCAGGCGCGGCAGGGCGGGGGAAGCGGGCATCAGGAGGTCTCCTTGGAGCGGTCCCAGAGGTTGGGGACCCAGGGGTTGGAATAGCCGGACACGAAGGGTTTTACCTTGCCGTCCTCGGTCCACACGTGGCGCTGCACTGCGCCTATGTTGGCGCCATAGACGTGGATGGAAATGGAGGTGCGGTCGCTGAAGGCGTTGCTGACTTGGTGCACGTCGCCCAACGTGGGCGAAACGGCCTCCACGTCGCCCGGGCGCAGCCGCTTCGGTCCTCTCCGCGCCACCAGGCGGCCCGCGGCGTCCTGCGCGAAGTCCTGCGCCAGCTCCTCGCCGCGCAGCATGCCGATGAGGCCCCACACCGTGTGGTCGTGCACCGGCGTGCGCTGGCCCGGCCCCCAGACGAAGCTCACCACCGAGAAGCGCTCCAGCGGGTCGGCGTGCAGCAGGTACTGGCGGTAGTGCTGCGGATGGGGCTGCGCGAGCTCGTCCGGCAGCCAGTCGTCGCGCGCCACCAGGCGGGCCAGGTGGGGGCGCACGGCGGCCAGGCGAGAGGGCTCGTCGGTCTCGTGCTCGAACTCCCGCGTGAGCGCGGCCACGAAGTCGCGCAAGGGGGCAGTGCTCAAGATGCTCTCCTGTGGGGTGTGAATTCGTGCGGCCCGGGCTCAGCCCCTGGCCGGCTGCAGCGCCGCGCGGCCCGCGGCCACCAGTGCGCTGTCGTCCTGCGGCGTGTGCACGCGGCCGCACAGCACGTCGCGGTGGTAGCGCTGCAGCGGGTTGGCGCGGTCCAGCCCGTGGTTGCCGGATTGGCGCAGCGCCAGTTCCACCACGGCGATGGCGTTGCGCGTGACGGCCACCTTGAGCAGCCCGCTGTCGGCCGCGCCCCAGGGCCGGCCGGCGTCGGCGGCCGCGGCGGCCGCCTCCAGCTGCGACCGGCTGGACAGCAGCAGCAGCTCGATCTCGCCCACCGCCTCCTGAGCGCGGGGCAGCGTGGCCAGCGGCGCGCCCAAGCTGGCCGGGGCGCGCTCGCGCAGGAAGTCCAGCAGCCAGTCGCGCGCGTTGCGCGCCACGGCGTCGTAGAGCGTGGCCAGCAGCACCGCCATCCAGGCCTGCTGCTCGGGGTCGGGGCGGGCCAGCCAGTCGGACGGCGGGCGCAGGTCCGCGGCGTGGTCCAGCGGGATGGGCACGTCCTGCAGCAGCACCTCGTCGCTGGCCGTGGCGCGCATGCCCAGGTGGTCCCAGCTGCGGCGCACCTGCAGCCCTGGAGCGTCGGCCGGCACGAGGAAGGGACCGGTGCGCGGCTGGGCCTCGTCGGTGCGGCCCCACACCACCAGCCAGCGCAGCCCGTCTATGCCCGTGGTGTAGAGCTTGTGGCCGGAGATCAGCCAGCCTTCGGCGGTGCGCCGTGCCACGGTGCCCGGCAGCCCGCCGCGGGCCGGCGTGCCCAGCTCCGGCTCCACGCGCAGGTGGTTGCCCAGCGCCCCGTCGCGCACCGCGCTGCGCAGCACCTTCTCGCGCACGCTGGCGGGCCAGCGGCAGTCCGGCTGGCCCAGCAGCCGCGTGAGCAGCAGCTGCATCACCAGCACCAGCGCCGTGGCGGGCTCGCCGCGCGCCACGGCCGCGACCAGCTCGCGCGCCTCGGCCAGGCTCGCGCCGGCGCCACCGAACTCGCGCGGCACCGTCAGCCCAAGCAGGCCGTGGCGGCGCAGCAGCTCGAAGTTGGCGTGCGGAAAGGCGCCGCGGGCGTCGAGGTCCGCCGCGGTGGCGGCCAGGGCGCGGGTGATGTCGCCCAGCAGCGCGGCGTCCAGGCCGGCCGCCGGGGCGCGGGCAAAGGCCTGCCGGCCGGCAGGCGGGGCGCTCGGCGGCGCCATGGGCGAGAGGTCAAGGCTCATGCAGCCATCCATGCAGTACTGATCTGGGGACGCAGCGTAGGAGCGCGCCGCCTGCCCGGTCAAACATGCATTTCAAGCATGAATAGTGGTTTTGATTATTTGTGTTGATGTGCCGTGCCGCTCTACGGTGTCGCTCCTCAACCCCACACGCCGCACGGCACAGGAAGGAGCGCGTTCCATGAGCGTCGAGATCATCGGCATGATCACCACCCAGTTGCAGTCCGAGACGATCCGCCCGCAGGGCCCCGTCATCGACCGCGACTACGTGCGCCGCTTCGCGCAGGCGCATGAGGCCGCGGGTTTCGACCGCATCCTGGTGCCGCAGCACTCGACCGGGCCGGATGCCAGCCAGGTGATTGCCTACGCATCCAGTGTCACAGAGCGGGTGAACTTCCTGCTTGCGCACCGTCCCGGCTTCATAGGCCCCGCCTTTGCCGCGCGGCAGCTGGCCACGCTGGAGAATTTCACGGGCGGCCGCCTGGCCGTGCACATCATCTCCGGCGGGTCGGACGAGGAGCAGCGCCGCGACGGCGATTTCCTTGACCATGACCAGCGCTACGCGCGCACCGACGAGTACCTGGAGGTGCTGCGCCGTACCTGGACGGCCGATGCTCCCTTCGACCACCAGGGGCCGCTCTACCGCTACGAGAAGGCCTTCTCCGAGGTCAAGCCGCTGCAAAAGCCGCACATCCCCATCTTCTTCGGCGGCGCCAGCGAGGCCGCGCTGCGCGTGGCGGGCAAGCATGCGGATGCCTATGCCCTGTGGGGCGAGTCGCTGGCGCAGACGCGCGAGCTCACGCAGCGCGTGCGCGCCGAGGCGGCCCAGCATGGGCGCGGCATGCGCTTCTCGGTGTCGTTCCGTCCCATCCTTGGGGAGACCGAAGGCCAGGCCTGGGACCGCGCCGAGCGCATCCTGGCCGACACGCGGCGGCTGCGCACCGAGGCCGGCTGGTCGCGCGGCGGCCCGCAGCAAAGCGAGGGCGCACGGCGCCTGCTGGCCGCGGCCGAGCGCGGCGACGTGGTGGACGAGCGGCTGTGGACCGCGGTAGCGCGCGAGACCGGCGCGCGCTCCAACAGCACCGCGCTGGTGGGCACGCCGCAGCAGGTGGCGCAGGCGCTGCTGAAGTACGTGGAGCTGGGCGTGGGCACGCTGCTCCTGCGCGGCTTCGATCCGCTGGACGACGCCGTGGACTTCGGCCGCGAGCTCATCCCTCGCGTGCGTGCCCTGGTGGCTGAGCATGAGGCGGGGTTGCAGCAGCGTCAGGACGCGCCGGCACTCGCCTGAGTGATGGACGCGCGGCAAAGCGCAGCCCATGTCTCGCACGCCGCGCAGTGATGGCGAATTTCGATATTCGTCTCGATTCGTTCGCAACCGCCGAGGCCCAACCTAAGCTGAACGCCTGTTTGACTCCCTACCCGTTGCGGTTTGCTCATGAAACGACGTTTGCACCTGCTGGTGCTGGCCGGCCTGAGTGCCGGCCTGTTCTCCGCCGCCGTCCACGCCGACCAGCTCGATGACATCAAGAAGAAGGGAGAGATCGTGTTCGGCGTGCTCGGCACCGACGAGCCCAACAGCTTCGTCGATCCGAGGACGCGCGAGGTCATCGGCTACGAAGTAGACCTGGCGCAGGCCATCGCGAAAAGGATAGGCGTCAAGCCGGTGTTCAAGCAACTGTCAGTGGCCGCCCGCATCCCCGAGCTGCAGCAGGGCCGCGTGGACGTGCTGGCCGCCTCGCTCACGCACAACAAGGAGCGCGAGGCGCAGATCGACTTCTCGCTCACGACCTTCGTGACGGGGCAGAAGGTGCTGGTCAAGGCCGCCAGCGGCATCACCGACGTGCCGCAGCTCGCCGGCAAGAAGGTGCTCACCGTCAAGGGCGGCACGCAGGAGCCCAACATCCGCAAGGCCGTACCCTCGGTGGACGTGGTGACCTTCGAGACCACGCAGCAGGCCTTCCTGGCGCTGCAGCAGGGCAAGGGCGTGGCTTACGTCAACGACGAGGCCTCCATCTACAACGACCACGCCAAGCTGGGCCCCGTCCGCAAGGACTACGTGGTGTTGCCCACGAGCATCAGCGTGGAGCCGCTGGCGCTGGGCCTGCGCAAGGGCGAGGCCGGCCTGAAGCAGGCCGTCGATGGCGCCTTGCGCGACCTGGAAAAGTCCGGCGAGGCCGAGAAGCTGTTCTTCAAATGGTACGGGCCGAGCACCAGGCTGCAATTCGACAAGCGCACTTTCAAGATCGACAGCGATCGCATCTGACGCGGGGCCGCTGAGTTTGGAGCTGTGGAGGGGTTGCTGGAGGCGCCTCTTCCTTGAGCTCTGCCGCGGCCCCCGGGGCCCGGCAGAGTTTTTTTTCGGGTACTGATCTTGAGTTTCGATCCTGACTTGCTGCTGCACGGCACCTATGCCGGCTGGCTGTGGCAAGGCCTGCTGACGTCGCTGCGGCTCACGCTGGTGGCGCTGCTGTGTGCGCTGCCCCTGGCCGCGGCCGTGGCGATGATGCGCATGGCGCCGCAGCGGTCGTTGCGCGCGATGGCCGCCGGCTACGTGGAAGGCGTGCGCGGCGTGCCGCTGCTGGCCCACCTGCTGTTCTGGTATTTCGGTGCGCCGGAGCTGCTGCCGGAAAGTTGGAAGCAGGCGCTTTACGAACATGACGTCGAGTTCGCCGGCGCGGCGGTGGCGCTGACGCTGTATGCCGCGGCCTACATGGCCGAGGACATCCGCAGCGGCCTGCGCGCCGTGCCCGCGGGGCAGTTGGACGCTGCGCGCGCCTTGGGCCTGGGCTACGTCACTGCCATGCGGCTCGTGGTGCTGCCGCAGGCCGTGCGCACCACGCTGCCGCCGCTGCTGTCGCAGACGCTGAACCTGTGGAAAGACTCCAGCGTGGCCACCGTGGTGGGCGTGGGCGAATTGATGTACCAGGCCGCGCGCGTGGAGTCGGCGAGCTTTCGCAGCGCCGAAGCCTTCACCTTCGCGACGCTGGCTTACTTGACCGTTTCGCTGGCGCTGACTGCGCTGGCGGCCCTGCTGCAGCGGCGCTGGACGCCGCGCGGCGCCTGAGAGCGCCATGCTGGATCTCATTCACGACTTTGGCCTGTATTTTCTGATCGGCCAGTACCCCAATGGTCCGCTGGGCGGGCTGGCCTTGACGGTGCTGCTGTCGGCGCTGGCGCTGCTGGCCGCGACGCCGCTGGGCCTGGCACTGGCGCTGGCACGCGCCAGCCGACGGCGCATGCTGCGCTGGCCGGTGGCAGCGCTGATCACTGTGGTGCGTGCACTGCCGCTGCTGATGGTGGTGTTCTGGGCCTACTTCTTCCTGCCGGCGCTCACGGGCCAGCGCACTGGGCAATTCGGCATCATGCTGATGGCGCTGGTGCTGTTCGATGCCGTCTACCTGGCGGAAATCGTGCGCGCGGGCCTGCGCAGCGTGCCGCGCGGTCAGCACGACGCGGCACGTGCGCTGGGCATGAGTGAGGCTGCGACGCTGCGCTGGGTGGTGCTGCCGCAGGCGCTGCGTGCCGTGCTGCCCTCGCTGGTGAACCAGTTCGTGGCCACGATCAAGGCCACTTCGCTGGGCTACATCATCGGCCTGGGAGAGTTTTCCTTCGTGGCCACGCAGGTCAACACGTTGGTATTCACCCGCGCCGCTGAAGTCTACACGCTGCTGGCGCTGGGCTACTTCGTGCTGTGTTTTGGCTTGTCGCGCCTGGCCATGGCGCTGGAGCGGCGCCTGTCCAGACGGAGCGTCGCAGACAAGGGCCATGGCGCGCGTGCGAATGCCGTGGCACACCTGGAGGCAGCCGTTTGATCGGCCCAGGCTGCCTGATTCTGATGTGTTTGATTAAACCGGCAATGCACTTGGCCGTTATCAATAATCAGGCCCGGCGAATCGGCCCGTCTCGCAGCGTATGGTCGATAAGGCGCAGGCATGCATCAATGGAGCACAGCGTCGGTACTTCGATGCGCTGGTGCTGCGGCAACTCGAGCAGCGCGCCGACGATGCGAGTCGATTTCCATCCGCCTGCCGGCCTCCACGTTTTGCAGCATCGAGGTCTTGTGATGTCGGCTGCTCCGTGCGCGGGCAAAGGCAGCGGCCTCGTCAATGTCGGTGGGCGCGCCGCAGGCCCGCGCCACGGCCATTACGCTTCCGCGCGCAAGCGCACGCGCCTGCAGGCGGGCACGCATTGCAATGCCTGGGCGAGCTTGCCTGCAGCGGCGTGCCCGATGCGCCGTGGCAAGCTCTTGCCATTCATGGAGATGCCATGCCCAAGGCCACCACCCTCACCAAGTCCCGCGCGCAGCCCCGTGGCGAGCTCAATCGCCAGTCGATCCTGGACGCAGCCTCGCTGCTGTTCATCGACAAGGGCTTCGGCGGCACCAACATCAACGACATCGCCGACGCGCTGGGTGCCACGCGCACTGCCGTCTACTACTACTTCCAGAGCAAGGAAGCGATCCTGGAAGCGCTCACGGAAGAAGTGACCGAGCAGGCCGGCGAGCTCGCGCGCAGCGTCAGCGGCCACGACGAGCTGCCGCCCGAACAGGCGCTGCGCCAGCTCGTTGCCCAGCACGCCACGCTGATCCTCACCCACCCGCTGCAGTTTCGGGTCGTGGAGCGCAGCGAGAGCAGCCTGCCCGAGCCCCGGCGTGCCGCGGCGCGCGCAGCGCGCCACTCGGTGCTCGACCACTTCGTGCACGTCATCCAGCGCGGTATCGATGCCGGTGTTTTCGTCGCGCCCGACGCCCGCACCGCCGCCCTGGCCGTCATCGGCATGTGCAACTGGAGCGCTTGGTGGTTCGAGCCTGACGGCAATGCCGTCGAGCCCATGGCGCAGGCGCTCACCGAGCTGGCGCTGCGCTGCGTGGTGCGCGACCGGCAGCGCCACCAGCGCCCGGCGTCGGTCACGGAGTCGATCCGACTGCTGCGCGAGCACCTCGACATCCTGGAGGCACAGACACGCCAGCCGCCGGACTGAGCACAAGTTGCCCGGGAAATACCTGATCTGACACAAGCGTCAAACGTTTGACGTGTGTGTCTATCGCGTCTATCGTTGATTCATGTCAACGAGAGGCGCCGCTGCCGCGGCGTGAGGACGATGCGTCAGCCCCTGGCCCAGCCCACTGCCGGCTTTCTCAACACCGACTGGAATCCGCGCGACATTCCTGGCGGCACGGTCACTCGCAACGTGGTGCTGCGCACCGCGGACGGCGCGGCGACTGGGGGCTCGCTGTACACGCCAGCCGGCGGCAGCCGCACCGTGGTGTGCGTCATGCACCCGCGCGAGTTCATGGCCTGCCACTACCTGATTCCCGACATCGTCGCGGCGGGCTGCGCGGCCTGGTCGCAGTCGCCACGCTCGGTGGGCAACGACCTGCGCCTGGAGCACGAGTCCGCGCTGCATGACGTGGCCGCGGGTCTGGCGTTCCTGCGCGCGCACGGTTTCGAACGCATCGTGCTGCTGGGCAACTCGGGTGGGGCGGGGCTCTACGCCTTCTACGTCCAGCAGTCCTCGTTGCCCGGGGTGCAACGCATCGCGCGCACGCCGGGCGGGCGGCCGACGCAGTTGGCCGAGTTGGACATGCCTACCGTGGACGGCCTGGTCTTCGTGGGACCGCACCCAGGGCAGGGTGCGCTGCTGATGAACTGCATTGACCCCTCGGTCCGCGACGAAGGCGATGCGCTGTCGGTGGATGCGTCGCTCGACCCGCTCAATCCCGACAACGGCTACCGCGGCCGCGAGGGCACGCGCTATGCGCCAGCCTTCGTCGAGCGCTACCGCGCCGCGCAGCGTGCGCGCGTCGAGCGCATTGACCACCGAGCGCGCGAACTCATCGCCACGCGGCAGGCCGGGCGCGCCCGCGTCAAGGACCTGGGCGCCGCCGCCCCGGCCGCGGACCGCCGCATGGCCGCGCACACGCCCATCATCAACGTCTGGCGCACCGACGCGGACCTGCGCTGCTTCGACCTCTCGCTCGACCCCTCGGAGCGCCGCTTCGGCTCGCTCTGGGGCAGCGACCCCTTTGCATCGAACTACGGCGCCGTGGGCTTCGCGCGCCAGTGCACGCCCGAGAGCTGGCTCTCGACCTGGTCGGGCCTGAGCTCCAACGCCACGTTGGAGAAGACTGCCGCAGCGCTGGTGCAGCCCGCGCTGGTCATCGAGTACACGGGCGACCAGGCGTGCTTTCCTGGCGACGTGCGGCGCATCGTCGAGGCCATTGCCTCGACCGAGAAGCGACACCTGCGCGTGCGCGGCGACCACCACGGCCGCGCTCTTTCCAGTGGCGGGGAGCCGGGCCGCCTGGCCGCCGGCCGCCACCTCGCCGCCTGGTTGCGCCAGACCTTCCCGCGCTGATTCCTTCCCTTTCTCTGCCTTTCTTCACTCCCTGGAGGAGACCTTCATGTTGGCTCAATCCTCAGTGCCGTCGCGGCTGGTGCTGCGCGGCGTGGACCACACCGCGCGCCCGACGTGGAAGCTGCGCGAGACGGTCGAGTTCTACCGCGACACGCTGGGCCTGCCGCTGGTGCACGTGATTTCCGCCCGCGGCTGGGGCCCGGCCACGCACCCGGACTTCCTGCACTTCTTCTTCGACAGCGGCAACGGCAGCACGATCGCCTTCTTCTACTACCTGGGCAGCGACGAGCCGGCGTCGCTGCGGGACCGCCCGGGGCGTTCGCCGCTGCCCGAGGACCACGTCTTCGACGCGACGCACACCGCCTGGCTGGTCGAAGATGCCGCGGCGCTGCGCGGCTGGAAGGAGCGGCTCGAATCGCGGGGCCTGAATGTTTCGGTGGAAACGACGCACGAGGTCATCGAGTCGATCTACGTGCGCGACCCCAACGGCTACTTCATCGAGTTCACGCGCAAGCTGCGTCCACTCACCGAGATCGACGCCGAGGACGCCGCGCTGACGCTGCAGGCGGCCATGGAGGCCGAGGCGCAGGCCGCGCACGCCGGCCGCCGCGTCACGCGCATAGACGAGGTCTGGTCACGCAAGGGCGCGCTGCTCGACCGCGATCGCGAGCGGGGCGCGGGCGTGCGCCTGTTCGTGCCGCGGGTGGAGGAGTTCGCTGCCCTGGTACGGGCCGCGCGTGGGCGAAGCGCTTGCCGCGTCAGCGAGGCCCCGGGTTACCACGTCATCGAGGCCGACGGGCCCGTCGAGTTCAGCCGCCGGGAGCTTGGCCTCAAGCCGGCAGTCTGGTGGGGCCTCTTCACCGGAGGACTGCACGGGACCATTGAGGCCTTTGACCGCGACCGCGTGCGCATCGTCCCGCAGGCGGCCTGAAGACACGCCGGCGCTTGCAGCACATCACTCCGAGGAGACAAGCCATGTCCGGTCCCCTGAACCCGATCGAGGGCGTCACCTACCACCGCGCCGAGGACGCCCGCCGATGGCTGGCCGACGGCGCCTGGATTGCCAGCACCGTCGGCGACGCGCTGCGCGACAGCGCGCGCCGCCACCCAGAACGCCCGGCCTTTGTCAGCGATGAGCGAAGCATCACCTTCGGCGAGCTTGACGAGGCGACGGAGCGCCTGGCCGCCGCGCTGCTGGCGCTGGGCCTGGCCAGCGGCGACCGCGCCATCTTCCAGCTCGGCACCACGGTGGAAACGGCCCTCGTGCTGCTGGGCTGCTTCAAGGCGGGCATCGTGCCGGTGTGCTCGCTGCCCCAGCACCGCGAGGTCGAGATCGGGCAGCTGGCGCGGCAAAGCGGCGCGCGCGGCTACTTCGTGCAGGCCGATTTCGGCAGCTTCGACCTCGTGGGCTTCGCCCGGCAGATGGCGCAGCAGGTGCCCGCGCTGCAGCACCTGGTGGTGGTGCGCGGCGAAGCCCAGGGGCTGTCCGGGCTGCAAGCGCTCATCGACGCCATGCCGCTGGAGGAAGCGCGCCGGCGCCTGCGCGACGTCCCCGTAGGCCCCGAGGACGTGCTGAGCTTCCAGCTCTCCGGCGGCACCACGGGGCTGCCCAAGATCATCCCGCGCTTTCATGCGGAGTACCTGGGACACGCCGCGGGCTGGATGCGTACCTACGGCATCAGTGCCGACAGCCGCCTGATTTGGTCGCTGCCGCTGCTGCACAACGCTGGCCAGCTCTATGCCCTGATCCCGGTCGCGCTGCTGGGCGTCACGACGGTGCTCATGCCCCGCGTGGACATCCGCCGCATGCTTGAGCTCATCGAGCAGCACCGCATCACGCATGCCCTGTCCATTGGGCCCATCGCGCCACAGCTGCTGGCCTATACCGAGCTCTCGCGCCACGACCTGTCGTCGCTGCGTCTCTACGCAACGATGAGCCGCGCCGACAGCCTGGAGGCGCACCTGGGGCTGCCGTGCTCCAACCTGTACGGCATCACCGAGGGGCTGCTGCTGGGCTCGGGGCCCGACGCGAGCACCTCGCGCCGCCACCACACGCAGGGCGCCTCGGGCTGTGCCCAGGACGAGATCCGGCTGCTGGAGCCGGGCTCCGAGACGCCGGTGGCACCCGGCGCGATGGGGGAGCTGTGCTTTCGCGGCCCCGCGACGCTGCCGGGCTTCTTCGACGCGCCCGAGGCCAATGCCCGGGCCTTCACCTCGGACGGCTTCTACCGCACCGGCGACATGATGAGCGCGCACGTCGTGGACGGCGTCACCTGCTACGCCTTTGAAGGGCGGCTGCGCGACAACGTCAACCGCGGCGGCGAGAAGATCGGCTGCGAGGAGGTGGAGTCCTTCGTGAGCCGGCACCCGGCCGTGGCCGATGCCAAGCTCGTGGCCATGCCCGACCCGTTCTATGGCGAGAAGGGCTGCATCTTCATCATCCCGCGCCCGGGCCAGCGCGCGCCCGACGTGGCCGAGCTGGCGCAGTTTCTGGTGGCGCAGGGGCTGGCCAAGTACAAGTGCCCCGAGCGCGTCGAGAGCATCGAGGCCTTTCCGGTCACGCGCGTGGGCAAGCTCGACAAGCCGGCACTGAAGCGCCATATCGCCCAAACGCTGGCGCGCGAGGCCGCCGCGGCCGCAGGGAGCCGGCCGTGATCAGCACCGAACAGGTCATCAGCCTTGTGCCGCTGGTGGTGCGCCGGCGCGTGCGCTGGGGCGAATGCGACCCCGCCGGCGTCGTCTACACCGCCACCTTCGCCGACTACGTCATCAGCGCCGCCGAGCTCTTCTACGGCGCACTCTTCGACACCACGCCGCAGCGGGCCAAGCATGAGCAAGGCTTCGGCACGCCGACCCGGGCGCTGGAGTTCGACTTCCGGCGCTCGCTGCGGCCCGACGACGTCTTCGACATGACGGTGACGGTGGCCGCCATCAACGAGCGCACCTATGTGCTCGACGTCACTGCCCGCACGCCGGACGACGAGGTGGTCTTCGTGTCGCGCCTGACGCCGGTGTGCGTGGCGCGTGACGAGCGCCGCTCAATCTCGATTCCGACCGCCTTCCGAGCGGCCCTGCAGCGCTACCAGGCCGACTGCCGCCTCCACGCATCCCACCAGGAGACCACCCCATGAAGATCGCCGTCATCGGCGCCGGCCCGGCCGGCCTGTACTTCTCGCTGCTGGCCAAGAAGCATGACGCTCGCCACGAGATCCACGTCGTCGAGCAAAACCCTCGCGATGCCACCTATGGCTGGGGCGTGGTGTTCTCCGACGTGGGCCTGGGCTTCCTGCGCGAGGCCGATCCCGAGTTCTTCACCGAGTTCACGGCGCACCACGAACGCTGCGACTACATGGAGATCGTGCACCGCGGCACGCGCGTGCAGGTGCACGGCAACCACTTCTCGCGCACCTCGCGCATCGACATGCTGGGGGTGCTGCAGCGCGCCTGCGAGCGCCAGGGCATCCACGTGGAGTACGGGCGCCGCATCGAGGACGTGCAGGCGCTCTCGCGCGAGGTGGACCTCGTGATCGCGGCCGACGGCGGCAACAGCGCCGTGCGCCGGCAGTACGCGCAGCATTTCCAGCCCAGCTTCGAGAAGCGGCGCAACAAGTTCGCCTGGTACGGCACGCGCCAGCGCTTCCACCCGGTGTCGCTCATCTTCCGCGAGACCGAGCACGGCGTCTTCATTGCGCACAGCTACCAGTACAGCCCTGAGCTGAGCACCTTCCTGGTCGAAGTCAATCCGGACACGTGGCAGCGTGCCGGCCTGGACCGCATGAGCGAGGACGAGAGCCGGCGCTACTGTGCGCAGGTGTTCGCCGCCGACCTGGGCAGCAACGAGCTGCTGACCAACCGTTCGCTCTGGTTCGAGGCCAACATCGTCAAGAACGAGCGCTGGACGCACCGCAACATCGTGCTGCTTGGCGACGCGCTGCGCACCGTGCACTTCTCGCTCGGTTCGGGCACGCGCATGGCGATGCAGGACGCGATCGCGCTGCACCACGCCATCGCCGAGCATCCCTCGGATCTGGACGCAGCCTTCGCAGCCTTCGAGGGCACCCGGCGCCCCGCGTCGTCCACGTTCCAGGCTGCCGCGGCCCGCAGCCTCGACTGGTACGAGAACGTTGCCGTCCGCATGCACCTGGACCCGGTGAGCTTCGCCTATGACTACATGCGTCGCACGGGCCAGGTCACGCACGAGGACCTGCGCCGGCGCGACCCGCATTTCACGGCGGCTTACGAGCAGCTGCATCCACAACCCGTGGCGGCCTGACGGCACGACCACCATGACCGGAGACAAGACCGTGACGACATTGCTGAAACATCGCCGGCTGTGCGCCGGCACCGTCCTGGCCCTGGGCCTGGTGGCCCACGCCGCGGCGCAGACGTTTCCCGCCAAGGCAGTGCGGGCCGTGTTGCCGTACTCCGCGGGCAGCGGCCCCGACGCCGTGGTGCGCCAGGTGGGCGAGAAGCTGGGCAAGGACTGGGGCCGGCAGGTCATCGTGGACAACAAGCCCGGCGCCAACGGCTGGCTGGCGGTGGGCGACGTCAGGCGTGCGCCGGCGGACGGCTACACCCTGCTGGCCGTGGACAACACCCACGTGACGCTGCAGCCGCACCTGTACAAGCAGCTGCCGTTCTCGCCGACGAAGGACTTCGAGCCGGTGTCGCCGCTGTACTCGACGTACTTCTTCATCGTCGTGCCGGGCAACTCGCCCTGGAAGACGGTGGCCGACCTGGTGGCGGCGGCCAAGGCCGAGGACGGCAGGCTCACCTACGGCACCTGGGGCATGGGCAGCGTCGCCCATGTCGGTACCTCGATGCTGGAGGCGGCCACCGGTACCCGCATGACGCACGTGCCGTTCAAGGAGCTGCCCCAGCTCTACTCGGCCGTGGCTACCGGCGAGGTGGCCTGGGCCTTCGGCACCGCGGCCACCGTGGGGCCGCTCCACAAGGCCGGCAAGGTCCGGCTGCTGGCCGTGGCGGCGCCGAAGCGCCTGCCGGGCTACGCCGACGTGCCCACGGTGGCCGAGGCTGCCGGACCGGCCGGCTTCGAGCTCAAGACCTGGGTGGCGCTGTTCGCGCCCAAGAGCACGCCCAAGGCCGTGATCGAGAAGATCAACGCTGGGGTCGGCAGTGCGCTGATGGCTCCTGAAGTCCGGGAGCGCCTGGCCGTTTTCGGCTTCGAGCCGTGGGGCGGGGCGCCTTCGGACGTCGCCGCCGCCATCGACGCCGACACCCGCCGCTTTGCCGACATCGTCAAGCAGGCCCGCATCCAGCTCGACTGATCCAGCGCCAACAGGACCCCGACATGAACGCACGGACCTACCGCATCGGCCAGATCGTGCCGAGCTCCAACACCACGATGGAAACTGAGATTCCTGCGATGCTGCGCGCTCGCGAGGCACTGCGACCCGAGGCGCACTTCACCTTCCACTCCAGCCGCATGCGCATGCACAAGGTGACCAGGGAAGAGCTCGAAGCGATGAACAAGGAGGGCCTGCGCTGCGCCGCCGAGTTGGCTGATGCACGCGTGGACGTCATGAGTACCGCCTGCCTGGTGGCCATCATGGCCATGGGCCCGGGATACCACCGGCAGGTGGAGCATGAACTCACCGAGATTGCACGCGCCAATCACTCGCTGGCGCCGGTGATGACCTCTGCCGGCGCGCTGGTCGACGGGCTCAAGGCGCTGGGTGCCAAGAGGGTGTCATTGATGGCGCCGTATATGCGGCCACTCACCGACTTGGTGGTGCAGTACATCGAGCACGAGGGCATCGAGGTGATCGATTCCCTGAGCTTCGATATCCCCGACAACCTGGAAGTCGGCCGGCGCGACCCGATGCAGCTGATCGAGGACGTCCGGCGGCTCGACACCGACGGTGCCGATGTGGTGGTGGCCTCGGCTTGCGTGCAGATGCCTTCGCTACCGGCGCTGCAGCGCATCGAGGACATGCTGGGTATCCCGACCGTGTCCACGGCGGTGTGCACGGCGCGCAGGATGCTCGATCACTTGGGCCTCGAACCGGTCGTGCCGGGAGCTGGAGCGCTGCTGGCTTCGCGGTAGAAGCTCTTTAACGTCTTCCAGGGTGTCGAAGAAGCCGTCCGGCATCGACCGACACCGCGGCATCAGCTCAATCGACGCGTATGCCGGCCTGTCGGATCAAGGCCGAGGTGGATGACATCTCCCTTGCCACGCCGTCCGCGAATTGTTGCTGGCTCAGGGTGGGCACCTCGGCACCGATCTTCTCAAGTGCTGCCTTGACCTCGGCCATCTGAAGTGCCTTGGAAGTTGCATCGGCCAGGCGCTTGACGGTATCGGCCGGCGTTTTGGCCGGTACGAACATCCCAACCCAGAAGGTGTAGTCGGACCCAGGGAAGCCGGCTTCCACCGTGGTCGGCAGCTTGGGCATGGCCGCGGAGCGCGCCTGGGAGCCCACGGCCAGCGGCACGACCTTCTGCTCCTGAATCAGAGGCAGCGCGCTGACAAGGGGTGCGAAGAACCAGTCCACTTGGCCGCCTGCCACGTCCATCAGCGCGGGCGGTGTGCCGCGGTAAGGCACGTGTGATGCCTGAATCCGCGCGGCAATGCGGAATTTCTCGGCATTGATATGCGTGGCGCTGCCATTGCCGGCGGAAGCGTAGGTCATCTTGCCGGGATTGGCTTGCGCCTTGCGCACCAGGTCCTCCACGGACTTGATGCCGCTGGCCGGTGACACCACCAGCACGTTGGGCAGCGTTGCCAGCATCGCCACGGGCGTGAAGTCCTTGAGCGTGTCGTACTTCAGCTTGGGATAGAGCGCCGCGTTGGCCACGTGTCCGGCCGAATGAATCAGCACGGTGAGGCCGTCCGGTGTGGAGGACGCCACCTGTGCCGCACCCAGGGTGCCGCCGGCGCCGGCCTTGTTGTCCACCACGATGGTCTGGCCCAAAGCCTTGGACAGGTGGTCGCTGATGACGCGCGCGACCACGTCGGTGCCCGACCCGGCCGTGAACGGGACCACGAAAGTGATGGGTTTGCTCGAAAAAGGGGCCGGCGACTGGGCAAAAGCGGGCGATATGCCAAGCGCCAGCGTGACAGCGAAGCCAGTGAGCGCGGATTTCAAGGTGGTGATCATGATGATGACTCCTTCAAGAGGACAGGACTCGTGCAAACAGACGATGTCGCGCCGCAGCTCAGAAGCTGTGGCGCATGCCTACGGCCACGACGGAAGGGCGCTCGCCCGGACCGACGCCAAGCTCGTTGATGGCGAAGTCATAAATCGCATCCCGATCGTTGCGGATGCGGCTGTAGAACGCCTGCAGCGCCGTGCGCTTGGACAGCGGGTATTCGTAGCCCAGCGTGAGTTGCGAGGCGCCGGTGTCCGCACCGCTGCGGAAGAAACCGACGGTCTCCGCGGACGGGCCTTTGCCGTCAGCCGCGCGCGTGTAGCCCACGCGCACGCTGCCGGGACCCAGGCGGTAGGTGCCTGAGAGGTACCACGCGTTGCGCTTGAGCTCGCCCGTGGCTGTGCCGTAGCGCAGCCGCTCCACCACCGCGGCCAGGCGCACCGGACCCGACTGCCATGCCGCACCCAGCTTGCTGGCCGTGTCGGTGGTCGTGGCCGTCTGGTAGTTTCCATGCCGCTCGTGCGCGGCGGTAAGCAGCCATGGGCCGGCCTCCCAGCTCACCGAGGCGGACCAAAGCGATGGCTTGGCGCCGGTGTCACGATTGACATCCTCTCGCAGGCCGTGTGCGACGCGGGCCGACAAACCCTTCCAATTGGGCGACCAGTACTGGACCTGGTTGGCCTGGCGGCGGTCGAAGGAACTGGTGTCCGACAGGTGCGTGGCGTTCGGCGCGGAGCCGTTGCCCATCAGCGCCATGTAGCCTGCCGTGGTCGGGTAGAAGGGATCGAAGGTCGAGGTGGCCGAGGTGTAGGGCAGCGTCCACACGCCGGCGAAGACCGTGCCCCAAGGGCCCGCCAGCCCCACCCGCGTGTCGCGGTTGGCCATGTTGCCCGCGCCACTGTCCAGGGAAAAGCCGCCTTCGATCTGCCACAACGCCTTCAGGCCGTCTCCCAGCGCCTCTTCGCCACGGAAGCCCACCACCGAGCGGTAATTGCTCAACCGCGTCAGTGACCCGATGTCCGATCCGCTGATGCGTACATGCTCGATGCCCGTGTTGATACGGCCGTAGACATTCACATGGTTGGCCTCCGGTGCCTGTGCCCAAGCGCACGACCCCCAGCCCAGCAACGCCACCCAAGCCGCCGCCACCTTCATTTGTCTCCCGTGATGCATGGTTTCCTGTTCTTCCGGGTACCCGGATTGGTAAAAGGCAATCGATTGCCTTTTAGGTCGAAAAATCCTGTGAGACAGGTTCAAACGGGCATCCCATGGGTCTAAGCCCTTGAAGACGACGTTTCGACACGGTGGATTTCCGCTTGGCTGTTCTCGTGCGGCATGACCAACAACACCTTGCAGGCCATGGCCGTGCGGTTGTGCAGCCGGCGTGGCTCACCCGGCGCGATGCGGCAACTGTCCAGGGGCTTGAGCGTGGCTGTCGCCGCGGCCTCGCCTTGCGTGCTGACCTCCAGCTCACCTTCGAGGACGACGTAAAACTTCTCGACTCCGGAGGCGCTGAGGGTTGTGCCGCCACCGGGCTCGATGACCGACAGGCCTATCCAGAGACTGTCGGCCGGGCCGGCTTCACGGCCCTGCAGGCGGCGCATGGTCATCAGGGCATGGCCCGGCGCGTCGTAGCGCGGGGCGTCTTCTATGCGAACGTCATGCATGGCAGACAATCCCTCAGGGCGCCAGCACGATGCGCTCGGTAGACCCGGAGAGCACGCGGCGATAGGCCTCGGCGGCCTGCTCCAGCGGCAGCAGCGTGGCGTCGTCCACTTCGAAGGCTTTGAGCGAGCCGTCATCGAAGCCGGGCAGCAGGCTGTTGAGCGTGGTGGCGCATTCGGACGCCGTGAGCTTGAGACTGTCCACGCCGAGCATCTGCAAATTGCGCCGGTAGAACGCCAGGATGTCGAAGGGCACGCTGCGCTCGATGGTGGAGATCAGCACCTGCGTGCCGCCGATGGCGAGCGTTTCCAAGGCCAGCTGAAAGTAGGGCGAGCCGACGGTGTTGTAGGCGATGTCCACGCCGCGGCCCTGCGTGGCGGTTTTGATCCGTTCGGCAAGCTCCGGATCATTGGCGCGGAATCGCTGCACGTCGCCGCTGGCGTGGCCGATGTAGCGGCCGGCGTCGCGCTCGACACCCAGCACCCGCGCGCCGGCGCGGGTGGCGAGCTGTATGGCCGCCTGGCCGACCTTGCCGTTGGCGCCCAGCACCAGCAAGGTCTGGCCGCGGCCGCGCAGCCCGGCGCGGCGCAGGCCCTCGTGGGCGGTGATGAAGGGCACCCCCACCGTGGCAGCAGCGGCCAGCGACACGCTGGCAGGCTTGCGGCTCAGCGCCTGCACCGGCAATACAAGGTAGCGGGCATGGGTCCCATCGCGGACCATGCCGAGATCGCCCCCGGTGCCCCAGACCTCGACGCCACGCCATTCGCCGGGACCGGCCACGACAACGCCGGCGAAGTCGCGCCCCGGGGTGCGCGGCCACACGGCATGGGGCATCAGCCCAAGCGCCGCCTTGACGTCACTGGGATTGACGGCAGCGGCCTTGACTTCAACGACGGCGTGGCCCTCAGGCGCAACCGGAAACTCCGCGGGCAGCAGTTGGGGTGAGATGGCCTGGGCATCAGCGGCCTTGGCGGTCAGGACGAGCTTGCGTCCGGCGTTGGTGAAGGTCATCAGGGGCTCCGTGAAAGGATCATTGGTCCGGCAGGTGGCCGGGCGGGATAGGGATTGGGATTGGGCTCAACGCTTGTTGCTGGGGGGCAACTGCCAGATCGCGCGCGCTTGGGCGGCTGAAGCCAGGCGCCCGCCCAGGTCTTCGACAATGCGCCTGGCCTTGGTCACGAGCTCGGCATTGCTCCTGGCCAGCACGCCGCGCTCGAGGTAGACGGTGTCCTCCAGGCCGATGCGCACGTTGCCACCCAGCAAGAAGGCCTGAGCCACGGCTTGGAAAGCCTGGCGGCCGATGGCAAAGGCGGACCAGGAGGCGCCCGCAGGCAACAGCGATTGCGCGTAGGCCAGGGCTGCCGGCGAGAACGGCATGGCGTAGTGCACGCCGTGCACGAGGGTGAAGAGGCCCGGCGCCTGCAGCACACCATCGCCCATGAGTTTCCTGGCCAGTACCAGGTCGCCGCTGTCGAAGCACTCCAGCTCCGGCACCACACCGGCCTCGCGAATGAGCCGCGCCATGCGGGCCACGTTCCTGGGCGTGTTCATCACCACCTGCTCGCCGGAATTCATGGTGTTGAGGTCCAGCGAGCAGATGTCGGGCTGCAAGGCCGCAATGTGTTCCACCCGGCGCGCGGGCGGCAGCAGCGTGGTGCCGGGGCCGGCCAGGCGCGGGTCCTCATCGCTGGGCACGAAGCGCCCGCCGGGGCCGGTGGTCAGGTTGATGATGACGTCCGGGTTGTGGCGCCGGATGGTCTGCACCACCTGGCCGTAGAGGTCCAGCTCCATGGACGGCGCGCCGGTCTGCGGATCGCGCACATGGATGTGCACGGCCGCGGCGCCCGCTTCGGCGGCGGCGAGGCTGTCCTCGGCGATCTGTGCCGGTGTGATTGGCAGGTGCGGCGACTGCTCAGGCCGCGTGAGATTGCCCGTGACGGCGCAAGTCAGGACGGTGACTTGGTCCATGGTCGTTCTCCTTTTCAGCCCAGGTGACGCCCGCCATCGACCACCAGGATGGAGCCGGTGGCGTAGCGCAGCGAAGTGGCACAGGCCGTGATGGCGGCGGCGACGTCGTCGGCCGTGCCAACGCGCCTGAGTGGCAGCGTGGCGCCCACGCGGGCATTGAAGTCGGCATCGCGCCCCGAAACGAAGGCCGTGTCCACCACGCCGGGCGAGACGGCCAGCACGCGGATTTGCGGCCCCAGCGTCCTGGCCAGTGCCTTGGTGGTTGCGTCCACACCGGCCTTGGCCGCGGCGTAGGCCAGGTTGCTTCCCAGGCCGGTGAAGGCGGCAATGGAGGACACGTTCACCACCAGCGCCTCGCCCGAGGCGCGCAGCTGCGGCGCGAAGGCGCGGATGGCGGCAAAGCTGCCACGCCATGTGACGGCGAAGATGTCGTCGATCAGCTCGTCGGTGAGCCCGTCCAGGTCGGCCGGCGGCACGGGCCGCGTGAAGCCGGCGGCGTTCACGAGCATGGACGCGCCGCCGGTGTGCTGCTGCACCTCCTGGGCGGCCCTTGCCAGCGAGGCGCTGTCGGTCACCGAGGCCGATACGGCCAGATGTTGGTTGCCAGGCAGCGTGCCCAACATCTCCGCGGCTTGCGCGGGGTTGCCCTTGTGCAGCAGCACGATGCGCGCGCCCAGCGCGGCCAGGCGGCGGGCCGTCGCGGCGCCGATGGCACCGTTGCCGCCCGTGATCACGGCCACTTCGCCGTCCAGGCGCTCCAGGGGAGCAAAGCTTCTGTCTTGCATGGGATCTCTCACAGGGAAATTCAGGGTAGCGGGCAGTGAGGCAGCCGGGTCTCGCCCGGTTCAAGGCGCAGCTCGACCTCAAGGCGGTAGCCGCCCTCGCCATCCGGCTCGAACCTACGCAGCAGCGAGCCCACGGCGCCGAACACCACGTCCTCGAAGGCGTTCGGGTCCTCGATGTCGAAGAACTGCGTGGCCAGCACCCGGTAGCCTTCGGCCGCTGCGATGAAGTGAAGATGCGCGGGGCGCATAACCTTGCGGCCCTGCGCGGCCAGCAGCTCGCCGCAGGGCCCGTCTATGGGCACCGGGTAGCCCGCGGGCCGCACGCTGACGAAGGAGAAGCGCCCGTCCTCGTCCGTCTCGAAGCGTGCGCGCAGGTTCATGTCCTCCTGCTCCGGGTCCTGGTTCTCGTACATGCCCTTGGGCGAGGCTTGCCAGGTTTCGACGCGCGCGCCGGCGATGGGGCTGCCGTCCAGCGCGGTGACGCGGCCGAACACCTGCAAGCGCGGCCCGGGCGTGCTGGGTGAGCTGATCGTCGTGCCGTTTGGGCGCAGCGGCTGGTTGGCGCGCCAGAACGGGCCCACCAGTGCCGGTTCGGTACCGCCGGCTTCTATGGCGTGACGCGCGCTGCGCAACTGCACCAGCGTGGCCAGGCCCAGGATGTCCGCCAACAAGATGCCCTCGTGCTTGCGCGGCCCCGTGGCTTTGCCAATGGCCACCAGGAAATCCAGTCCGGCCTGCAACTCCTGCGGCGCGAGATCCACCTCCAGGGCAAAGGCATGCAAGTGCCGTATCCCCGCCGCCAGCACCTGCTTCAGGCGCGGGTTGGCCGTGCCTTCATTGGCCTGCAGCACGGCCGCCAGCAATGCCTCAGGGTTGGTAGAGGGAAGAGATCTGTCGGTCGTCGCCATTGCGTGGTCTCCTTGAGGGCAATCGATTGCCTTAAGGTTAGGCGACGCATTTACCCCAGGTCAAGACGCATTCCTTGTTCAGTCACCGGATTTCGCGGCCGACCTTGCCAAGCCTCAGAGCACAAGGGCTAGAATTGGGGCAATCGTTTGCCCGCATTTGGAGCTTCAGATGAGCCAGCCTGCCGTTGTGCCGGTCACGATCGATGACATCGCCAAAGCGGCCGGCGTGCATCCAGCGACGGTGTCGCGGGCCCTGCGTGGGGTAAGCGGCAAGGTTTCGCCGGACAAGCGGGCCGAGATCGAACGCATCGCGCGAGACTTGGGCTACCAGCCCAACGCCGTGGCCGCCTCGCTGCGCACCAAGCAGACCAACATTGCCGCCATCGTGGTGCCGGACCTGGGCAACCCGCTGTTCGGCCCGCTGGTGCAGGGCCTGGAGCAGGCGCTGCGGCAGCAGCGCCTGCTGTGCCTGGTGGTGCAAACGCCGGCAGCGGCCGAGGAACGGCGGGAATTGATCGTGGCCTTGGCCAACCGGCAGGTGAGCGGTCTGCTGATCCTGGCCGCCGAGTGCGATGACCCCATGCTGGAGGCCGCGCGCCAGCGCGCGCTGCCGACGGTGCTGATCAACCGCGGTACCGGCGACCGCCATTTCTCCAGCGTGGTGAGTGATGACCGCGAGAGCGTGCGCCTGGTCTTGGAGCACCTGGCCGGGCTGGGGCATCGCGCTGTCGCGCACGTGGCGGGTCCGGCCGTGTCGTCCACGGGCCGGGCACGCCGCGAGGCCTTTGTCGAGATGTCGCGTGCCCTGGGGCTGGGGCCCTGCCCGGTGGTGGAAGCCAAGGCCTTTACCCGGGCAGCCGGCCAGGCGGCGACCATGCAGCTGCTCGACAGTGGGGCGCAGGGCTCGCTGCCAACGGCCATCTTTGCCGCCAACGATCTGATTGCCTTGGGCACGCTGGACGTGCTGAGGCAGCGCGGGCTGTCGGTGCCGCGCGACGTTTCGCTGGTGGGCCACAACGACATGCCCTTGGTGGACCTGATAGACCCGCCGCTGACCACCGTGCGCGTGCCGGTGGAGGGAATGAGCGCGCAGGGCGCGGCGCTCTTTCTGGAGCACCTGCGCGACCCGGCTCTGGCGCCCTCCACGCGTGTGCTGATGCCCGAATTGGTCGTGCGCAGTTCCACCGCGGCCCCGACTGCCGCTTGAGTGAAGCTTTCGATCGCAGCGTAGGCTTTGTCGCCAGACAAGCCTGCAGCGGTTGGTCGGGTCGCGTCACAAATGTGCTTACTTCCGTGACGCTTTCTGGCTTTTTGACGTGGCCTGCCGCATCCATCGTGTTCGGGGTATGGGCTGTCGCGTTTGCGGCATCAACGCCGCCGCAAGCGCCGGGCAACCCAGCTCGCGTTGCGATGGAGTTGCCGTGATGAAGTTGCTGTTCACTCCCTTGCTGGCCGCCTTGGCGGCCCCCGCAATGGCTGCCATTGGCGCTAGCGCCAGCCTCACGGGGCTGCGCTACGATTTGGTGGACTTGGCCCGCGACGACGGCATCACCCCGTCGGTGGGCTTCACAAGCGCGGCGCTAGCGCAGACCTTTTTGGGCCATTACTGCGGCTCTGACGCTGCCTGCAACCGGGCCACGGGCACTTTCTCGGTGCCGGCATTTGCCGATCTTGCTTACGGTACGGGCGCGTTCGCCGGTTTTGCTTCGGTCACGCCGGCTGGCCTGTTTGCCGGCGGCAGCTTTGACAACAGCATGTTCCCTTCGGGGGGGCCGCCGCACGGCCCCGCCTACGTGTCCGCTGCCCGCTACCGCACGCAGCCCGGGCAGCCGCTGTTCGTGCTATCGGCCCACACCGGGCTACGCATCACGGCCCAGTACACGCTGGATGCCTGGGCCACGCCGTGGACGGATGCGCCGCACGACTACCGCGATCTGGACGGCACGGAAACGTCCTTTGCCAGCTTCAAGTTTCAAAGCCCGTTTATCGAAGGCACGGCTCCCAGCCTGCAGATCAGCGCCCAGACCAGCGCGGCGTCACCGGCGGACTTCCAGCACGCGACAGGGCAAGTGTCGGTGCTCCTGCGCAACGACTTGGACCACAAGGCCGTGCTGTGGGGAAAGTGGGGCGTGCAGACTGACGGCACGGTGCCCGGTATTCCCGAGCCTTCGACCTATGCGCTCATGCTGGTCGGCTTGGTCACGGTCGGCGCCACGGCACGGCGGCGCCTGGATCTGCGCGAGTGCTGAGGCCGTGAACCCTCCGGCAGCGAGCCGGGTGGTCTAGGGCGCCATTACCGTGATCACCGCACCGCGCTCAACGGGATGCTGTTTCGGCTCAACCCCGGCACCCCCTGGCGCGGCGCTTCAATTCGCCAAGCCGGTGGCGTGCGGGAGAGCGCCGCGGGCTCCAGTGCGGCTTCTCCCGATGAAGAGGTGTGCACATGAAGCTCCTTGCACGGCACCTTGGCACCTTTTGTCTGGCCGTGGTCGTCACGCTCTCCGCTCCCGCTGTGCAAGCCGCCGATCCGCGCTTTCGCGTGGACGTGATCGGCGACTCCAGCACCAACACGTTCGCTGCTGGGCTCAACAATCTGGGTCAGGTGGTCGGCACCCGCTACTTTGACGGCGAGTCCGGCGCCTTCCTCTACGATGGCGGCCGGGTGAGGCAGCTGCAGGGGCTGGACCCGCTGGCGATGGTGTACGCCATCAACGACCATGGCCAGATTGCCGTGAGCGACATCAGGGTCCACAGCTACTACCCCGGCATCTATTTCGACGGCCAGGTCCGGGACCTCACGCCGTCCGACACCACGCGGCGGGGCGCCGGCTTGGCCACCGGGCTCAATGCCGCGGGGCATGCTGTGGGCCTCGTGGGCAGCGCGAACCCGGGCGGCTTCTTCTTCGACGGCCAAGCCACGACCTTTTTGCCACGGCCGGGCTTGGGCGCACGCGGTTTCATGAGCCCAACGGACATCAGCGACCGTGACGTCATCGTTGGCAACGCCTACTACAGCGATTCCACAACCCAGGCCTTCGCCTTCCTGTACGCGCGCGGCACCGTGACCCGCATCCCGGGCTTGCAGGAAGGCACGCTGCCCTCGGTCTTTGCCGTGAACAACGCGCGCCAGGTCGTCGGCTGGAACTACGTGCCCGGACTGGGCCAGCGGGCGGTGCTCTACAGCGGCGGCGTCACGCGCGACCTGGGGCTGCTCAGTGGTACCGGGCCAGACGGCAACGCCGCCGCCGAGGACATCAACAACCGCGGCTGGATCGTGGGCGGCGTGTCCTCGGAAACGACGGCTAGCGCCGGCTTCCTCTACCTCGACGGCCGGATGCTCGACCTCAACGACCTGCTTGTACCCGCCGCGGCGCAGCGCTTCGACGTGAGCGAAGCGACCCGGGTGAACGACAAGGGGCAGATCCTGGCCATGGGCGTCGCCGCCGGCTCGGCGCTGCGCTACTCGCTGCTGCTGACGCCCGTGCCCGAGACGCAGACCTGGGCGTTGATGCTCTGCGGCCTGGGTGCCGTCGCCGCGGTGGTGCGGCGGCGCCGGCCGGCCCGGGTTTGAACGTGGTCACCCTCCGGGCAGGTCACCGCTGCTGAAGGCCGCCCTGAGATAGCGCGGGCCCTAGGCACGTGCACGAGGCTGCATGACGCCGTCCGCAGCGTGCCGGTCCGGAGAGCGGGAGCTGTTCGATCAAGTGGCGTCAACGACGCATGCCAGACGCTTTGCCACGTTGGCCGTACCGGCCGCAACCAGCGCCCTGGCGTTTCTGATGCAAAACGTCATACGACAACTACCGAGGCAGCAGCCAGGATCCACGCAAGCTTTTGATCCCTTTAGATTTTTTCCGGTGAGCCGCACCAAAATGCACTGAAAGTCCGAGAACCCCTTTGCGAGCGACACTAAACTGGCCGAGACCGCAACCGCACGACTTACTGAATGCCTCCCAAACCTGGGTTCGACGTTAAGCCAGGGAGTTGGGTAGAACGTTGAACGTCTACCGCTCCCCAACTCGCGGAGCGAGTTGGGTGGCAGTGACTACACAATTATTGAGGTTCGGATCTTATAAAGTCGTCGAGAGGCCAAGCCTTCGCCAATAACCCCCAACTGCATTGTGCAAGTGAAAATATGAAATACAAACTTATTGCCGCGGCGATATTGGAAATCTTGTCTCAGTCCGCGATCTCAGGCGTCGAAGAAGCCATAAAGGATATCCTAAAAGACCCTGAATCAGCACGCTTCTACGAAGTTCGCCGCTTTCCGAACGGAAACGCATGTGGATTTGTAAATGCAAAAAACAGTTTTGGCGGCTATGTTGGAAAACAGCCCTTTGAGTATGTATATGGGTACGTGAATCTCAAGCCAGAATCTTATCAATTAGCATGTGATAGAGCAGTCGATCCAATGGGCTTTGATACACGCAAGAAAGAGGCGGAGCGCGCTGCCGCTGGACGTCTAAAAACGGAAGAACAGTCAAGGCAAGCGAAAATCAAAATTGAAGTCGAGGCAGCACGAGAAGCAGAGCGCAAACGAAGAACTCGCGAGGAGGCAGAAAATGCAAAATTGACACAGAGGGCTTATCTGTTTTGTTCCGCCAATAGAGAGCAAATTATTAACGAAATTAAAC